>MFQT01000015.1 GCA_001783145.1 Candidatus Magasanikbacteria bacterium RIFOXYB2_FULL_38_10 | reverse complement strand
GATCTGCGGACGCCGCAAATGCCAGGCGCAGGCGCGACGAACACGACGCTTTGAGTTCGTCAGAAAGGCTGGCGCCTTCAAGGAATTGCCGGGCCCGGCGCGAGCGCGTCGCTTTGGCAAGCAGGCCCATTCCCTTCTTCTGCGTGAGAGCGTCCAAGGCCCACAAGACGGACGCCTCGGGATGGTCGCAGTCTAAAGCCGCGAGGGTGGTTCCTTCGAGGACGTCGATCTGCCGGGCGCCAGCGCCAAGGTGCGCCTGGCTCCCCACCCCCGTGCTGACGGCGGCGACGAGCGCCGCAATCTGATGGGCACGGATGTCCAAGGGGGTCTTGCCGAGCGCTAGCAGCGAGAGATTGAAGTGGAATCCACCCACAAAAGGGTTGAGGTAGACCACGTCGGACAATCGTTCGGGCAATTCGGCGGCAAGGCCCATGAGAAGCGTGGAGATGAGGTCACCCTTGGGGTCCAGGACAACAGTGCCTTGTCGCGACTCCTTGGCATGACCGTTGTCCGAGGCGATCTCGCCCAAGAGGGCGAGACTCGTCAGGATGGTTTTCCCGGCGCCGGAAGCGGCCAATACGGCCGAGTGCGAAGCCTGGGAGAGAGAGGGCGAGGGCCACAGCACTGGCGCGCCGGCGTTGGTCTGCCCGACGACAACGCCGACAGGTGGCGTCGCGTCCGAGGGCTTCTTCCGCCGTCCGAGGCGGCCCAGGGCCAAAGCAAGGGTGGTCGTATCCGTAATCATTGCTAGTCCCTGTCCACGCGCCATTTCATGGATGTCGGGCGTTCGCCCCACCACTTCGTGAGAGCCCGGCGGTGCCGCACGAACCTGACCACTGCCGCACCGAGGAAGATGAGGCCGACGACCAGTCCGAAGTCGGCACCGGGCAGGACCTGGTTCAACGCCCCAGCGACGACGTGCCAAAGGGCAATGGCGAAAGCCGATAAGGCCGCCACGCCGATGACCCAGCCGAATAAGCGCTTGGCCCAGGCGGCATTGAACATGACGCCAAACCCGGCTACGCACAGGAGAAGCAGGAGGATGCTGCCGAGGGTCTGCATGGCCGCCTCCTACTTGAAGATCAACGACTTGGCCGAAGCGAAGATCTTCCGGGCCAAGGCAATCGCCTGTGCGCGTACCGACGGGTCTTTTCCAGAGGGCGGCGGCATCGCGACTACGACGCTCACATCGCGAAACGCCTGTCCATCAGCGGCGTTGTAGCCGTCGTTCTCGATGAAATCCGACGCCACGACGAGGGTGACTGGCTCGCCCTGCGCAATACGGATCTGGAGATCCGCCGCGAGCGTCGCAAGGGAACTAGCGATGGGGCTGCAGCCTTGGTCGGTGGAATCCCCGGTGGCCCGAGACAGGGCATCGGACAGTTCCTGCCGTACGCGCGCAAGGTCCTGCTTGTGCCGAGGCTCGGACACCCTGCGGATTGTAGCGCGGTAGATTGGCCGCAGGCCTGTGCACTCCAGCGCAAACGCCTCAATGGAGTCGCCGTACGAAAGCGGAGTGGTGGCGAGCACCTGGTCGGCCAGTCCGGTTCCCGCAACGGAGCCGGAGACGTCTAGGACGACCGCTTTCGTTTCGGCATGGAGCCTTGCCGGAATGGTAGCGAGCAGCGCGATAACGAAGAATTTGGAGATGGCGCTGGCCACGGTCCGCCAGACCCACCTGTTGCGAATGCCCTGCTGATGGTGGGCGAAGTGACCCACTACCAAGGCATCTTGGTGATCGGCCTGCTGGCCCAAATGTGCCTGCCAAGCGTCCAGCGCCCTGTCCTGGTACGCCCCCACGTAGCTGAGCAGGGCGTCGCGCTCATGCACAAGCCGCGCAAGTACCCTTTCCGCGGCCTTGGCAGGACTGACCGTCTTGCGTCTCTCGGCGGCCAGAACCTCAAGGACGCAGGCGGCGGCGAGCGAAGCAGCGGAAAGAACCGCGCGGAGGCGCGTAGCTTCGGGCGTGTCACCGCTGGCTTCGCCAACAGTGGCCCCGGCTACCCACCCAGCAACGGCGCTGGTCGTCAACGCGACGAGGGGGCCGAAACGGCCGATGTCGAGAGCAACGATACCGACGCCCAAAGCCCACGCCCCCAACGTGCACATGACGGCGACCCCCAGCCCGGTGGCGAATTGACCGCACCAAGATTCGGTGGTGGGAATGGCGTTCGCGATTCCCCCGGCCAGGAGGAACCCATCAAATACGGTGCACGAGACAACCATGGTGAACACGAACCCCGCATTGGGCGCGGACGCCGCCGCCGCAACCTTCGAAACGACATCCGACCCCGCCGCGCGGACCAACTCGTCCAAGTCGGCGATCCGGGCGATTGCGCGCTCCACCACGTAGGGCCGGACGCGGCCCTCGTTGATGGACCCTTCAACTTGGTGATCGCGCGCGGGGGCGCGCAGCTTCATAGAGCGCGCGGCAGCCTTCTCCACGTCCTCACCGGACCCAATTTCGTGGTCAAGTCCCTGTTGCCACTGCCGATCCCGCATGATCTCCTCCCTGCGGCTGGCCCTTGACAGGCCCGGCCGCCTTGGCGTAACATGTTGATATCATTTAGGAACCGGTTTGATTCGATGGTGGATGTTCCTGTTTCGCCCTGAAGTTCCGGACCTTCAGGGGGACGCGGGAGCCAAGTTCCACCGGTCGGTCAGGACCGGGGCCGGGTCACGGGAGTTTTTCGGGCTCCCTCCGGCCAGGACGCCGTGCGACGCAACGTCGCCGAGGCACCCCTCCCACCCCAGCGCTCCAACGCTGGGGTTTTCTTATGCTATAAAACGGCTTCTTGGCTCTTGGCGAACCGGGAGAAATACTATGGCGTCAGAAGCTGTGGTAGTCTGGGTTTCCGTTTGAAGACGGGGTGAAAACAGACAGTTTCCGGGGAGCCAACGCCCGATGCCGCGGCCTGAGAACAAGCGGACTGATGTTGGTGACTATCTTGCCCAGCGTCTGCGGCAGGATCTTGCCGCCGGAGTCTCTCGGGCCTCAGTCATCAGTCAGGCTGAAGTCGACAAGAAGCAGCTTGGCGAGCTGCTTGAAAAGGGGACGGCCGGCCCGGGCACTCTCCTGAAGCTCATCTGGTACTACTTCCCAGACCCGAAGAGCGAAGGACGCCAACATTTCGTAGAGCGCTTCCACATTGCCTATCCCGGTCATCGGAAGATGAAACTGCCGGAAGAACCGCCGACTCGCGAGACTCCGGGTTTGGGCTTGGACGGCAACCTGGAGGAGATCGGACGCGTATTGCCGTATGTACAGAGCTCTGAGAAACGTTCAGGCCGGTGGCGGCTTCAGCGGATCGCCACGTTTTTGCTTCTGCCATTGAAGCCATTCCTTGGGCCGCGCAGTAGCGCTAGCCCGCGGAAGCACCTCGTGCCCACAGCCGTGACCACGGGCTTGGTTGTCGTCTCTGCCTTTATCGTCGTGGCACTCAGCCACGGTCCACAGCATGTCCACAGTGATGCCCCAAGCGGTCAGCAATCGGACGACGTCGGGGGTTCGCGTCCAGTGCTCTCGCATGAGGCTGGCCAGAGGGGCACGGCCAAGGACGCTCCGCCGAACCAACCTCCTGGGGAACTAACCCGTGAACAGGTAGTGGCCGAGGGCCAAGAGGAAGCGACGGAACTAGACTTATCACGCGCGTCGTTCACGGACCTTTATCGACTGGTCGACCAGCCCGAGACGAAGGCTTGCCTCGACTTCGTTGCCGTGTATGAGTACACGGACGAGCATATTGACAAAAAAGACGTATTAAAAAAAGACGTGGTCATGAGTTCCTGGCCTGGCCTGTCGTCGTTCAAGGATCGTGAGGGCGTCCTTCACCGCCTGACTAAGATCCGGGTGGCGTTTTTTACGAAGCGCCAGAGCGACGATGCGGCTTTAGGCAAGGAGTACTACTGTTGCCTAGGAGGCAAGTGCGGAAATGCTCTCTTCACACCGTGCTCCTACAACCCGGACGTAGTGTCGCTGGCCCAACATCCGTTACCAGGCGGGTTCCTGGGGTACCTGGTTCCGCCCGATCCGAAGACCGGTGACGCCGACCTTGTTGATGCGCCTTCCGCCGGCCACCGGAAGGGCATGCAGGTCTTTGGCAAGGCCGGACATCACCCGCCGGGAACTCGGCCAGTGCGTATCGACTACTCTAGAGGTGGCGGACTCACCCTCGCTGACGACGACAACTTGAGACTCGACGTGTTTAAGGGACCAGATCCTATTATCGGTTACGCGTGGCCGCCTGAATGCCCGAACTGACAGCCAAACCTTCGAGCCGATACTGCCCCCCTGCATCGTATCCCGGCTTCGGGCACGCTAGCCGGAAACCCTTGCACTAAGGATCTGATATCCGTATGCCTATTATGGACTTCCGGGTTCGCGGCTTGGGAGGCAGGGGAATGCGCAGTATTGCCCCCGGATCACCATGTTCTCTACTCCAGCGCCAAGCAGCCCTGCTCTCCCTGTTGCCTTTGCTACATTGTCTGATTCCTCGAGGCTACTCCTCCAGCAGTGTCTTTATTGGTCCCCATAAATGATATACAATCCGCGGGGGCGGCGCTTTTGAGAGAAAATGAATTGGGTACTGCCAATGGAGCCAATAAGTCTTCACTGACGGAAGTCATAGAGTATATTCGCAAGGCTTCTAATGCTTTTTTTAAGCGTCTCACGTACGAGCCACTCAGTGATCCGGAAATGCCTTCTATGTGGGAGTGGACCAAGGCGAAGGCGCGTTGGCTGCTTGTTGTTATATCTATCGTTTCAATTGGATCGCTCGCTTCTATTTCACTGCGATGTATATACATAGACGACTTCATCATGCTGGCCTCGAAGAAGACCGCAGTGATGGAAACTGCTGCCCAAGAGCCATCTGCTAAGATCTCCCAAGTGGAACAACGAAGTAATGCGTCAGTAGTTCCTCAAAGTATTCCGCTGATTCCGAGGTACTTGGATTGTGGTTTTTATCTCTTTCATATTATTATACTTATGGCGCTTCTGTTGTCGGCGATAAACTTGCGAGATGTCCCAACCGCCGGCGACATAAAATCGATCCACAAAGACGGCAACAAAGACGGATTCGAGAGCGCGGAGACAGCGGCAATAGCATGTCGTAACTTCCTAAGTTTCTGGCCGTTTCTCTGGGCGTGTTGGATATTTTTGTACTCTTTTTTGTTTATTAAAAGCATATGTGACGACAATGTGACGATGTTTGCGATATGCAGTGTGGCTGAAAACGTTTTTAACAACTGTACGGCTGTAATTTTTTACGCTCTATATGTTGAATTATCTGAAATAACGGTCGGCGTAGATCGCCCGTCAAAAGCCTGGATATTTGCCGTGGTTGTTGTGTTTGTTTTTGCTGCTGTAGAAGTTGCCACATCAATAATTGCAGGCGGACCAGGAGCGACTGAAGCTACGACCGCCGTTTCGGATATCTTCTCCGTTATGTCTGGGATAGCGGTAGCGGTCTGCACGGGCTTGTTCGTATTGAGAATGGGAACAAGGACAATTGACGTTCCAACCGGAGTTGTCATATTGCTTATCGTATACATTGGCATACAGCCGTTGTTCTCGATAATAGCCAATCCCCAGGGGCCGGTGCAATACATGATGGGGTCGTCGGCCGTTGTGGTGGCGCTGTACTCAAAGGTGTTTCTTCTGGGGCTTGTTTCGTGGCTTGTGGGCACCCATCGGTTGGCGTATTACATGCTGCGAGAGAGACAGGTGAAAGAAGAGGAGAGTGCGCAACGTAAGTTGTTTGTTGCATTCCTTTTACGTATAAACTCTCGCGGAAAGGAAGATGAACCGACATTGGGTGGCCCGGTGTGCGAGAAGGACACACCGCCGGCAGGAGCCATACAATAGTTGGCTTTGAGCCTTTGGGCTCAGACTGCAAAGCAGTGCTTCCGATCAGGACAGTGTCAGGATTCCTCCATGATAAACCGGATCAGCGTCCCCGTGAGGTAGAGGAAGGCTTCCACCTCGCGCCTCTCCAGGGACCTGCGAGGCGCGGTCCCGTCGCCAGCGTGACGAGCCAAGCTGTTGGCGTACTTCACATACCACCTGAACAAGTCCTTGAATTCGTCAGGCGTTCCCAGCGTTTTCAGCATGATCTCGTAGTTGCCTGCGAGGTCCTTGGAGGTACGGCCTGTCACCTTCTTGGCCAACGCTTCCATGGCTTCGTGCAAATCGGCGACGGCGTTCGGTAAAGTAGTGGTCTCGTCGGTTACTCGTCCGAAGTTCACGAGCGCACGTCTGAACGGCACAAGCACGCCTTCATACCCCTTGGCCTTCAGCCAGCGTAGGGGCTTCTCAACGACGTCCTTGTCCAGCATCTCGGCTCCAGTTCGAGAGAAGCGACCATTCTTCCAACGGATACCTAGATCCACTTCGGTCTCGCCCAGGATCGATACAATGAGGTCGTTGAAGTTACTTCTCCAGTGGGAATCTTCGAGCGCGTCGAAGATCGCCTCAAGGGCTTGCAGACATCGTACAAAATCGCCACGAACCAAGTCATCGAGAGTAAGGGCGACACGATGGCCCATGAAGTCCCTTGTGGACCACTCCTCCCCAAGTTTGTTTGCAGCGGCCCTAACGAAGTTGGACACGTCACCGTCAAAGCTCGACCCGAGGGTTGCGCAGAAGGAGTGGAAGATGACGTTAGTGATGCGGTTCAAGAACCTCCGCTTGGCCTCGTCTTGGTCCAAGTCCATACCGAAGCGTTCGTGGAAAGGCATGCCCTTTCGCTTGGCCAACGGTTTTGTTGGATAGATCCGCTTGAACACCTGATGTCCTCCCCACAGTGCCGAATGGATGATGCCGAGTTCGACCGCAAAGCGCAAGTCGCCAAAGAGGAATCCTATGCGCCAAAGAAGAAACTGCCCCGCTTCGAACGCTTGACCGGCGGAGGGGCTGGTGCTATATGCAGTTTAAGTCTATTAGCACAGAAGAAGGACGGCGACACCATGGCAACGGCAGTCGAGATCGGGAGCAAGGGGGAGCATCTGGTGGCCGCGTGGCTGAACGGTAGGGGCTACATGACGAACGTGGACACAAAGGCGCCGGGCTCGACGGACATCGAAGCCAATGGGCCAGCGAGCATCCTCGTGCAGGTGAAGACCGCAGTGCTGCCCAACACGCCCGTCAGTCTTTCGTCTGATGAACTGCGAAACATCAAGTCGCGGGCTACCAACACCAAGCGCGAAGCCTGGGAGGCGAGGGTGCAAGTGGACGAGAAGCTCAACCAGGTCGGCGAGATCCAGTGGAAGAAACTCAGCTAGAATCTTGCCCTGACACGACGTTCGAATCGGCACGCGTCTGTTCCTTCTGTGCTTCCACGAGACGTAGAACCCGACTGGCCGCAAGGGTGGATTCCTCGTCGTTGCGCTGAAAGTACTCCACGAGTCGTCGTGCACGTACCTTAACAGCGTTTCTAACTTCGTCTTGGCTTCTGAGAGATTTAAGACTACCGAATCCTTCGCCAGCAATGGTGAAGGGTTTTTTTATATACCAAGAAACCCCGGACAAGCGGCCGGGGTAGAATAAAATCCTTGCATTTTCCTATCTTGTCCAGTATAATGACTGTATTATGCTTAAAAGGGAGAATAAACATAGTATAATATAAATAATATGCTTAAAGCAACAGTTTCTAAACAAAAACAGGATAAAGAGAGGCTTCTCTCGCTTCCTTATGTTGAGAGAACTAAGGAAAAAGACGCTAAAAAGTGGCTGTCTTCTGATTTGATAAAAGTTATTCTAGGACCCCGCCGAGCAGGCAAATCCGTCTTTGCATTGATGCTTTTAAAGGATCAATCATTTGCTTATTTCAACTTTGACGACGAGTTAATTCCCGGAGAAGAAAAAATTGACCTTGATGAGTTAATGACAGAGTTAAAGCTCGCCTACGGAGAAACAAAATATATTCTTTTTGATGAAATACAGAATCTTCCAAATTGGGAGCTGTTTGTAAATCGTCTGCATCGATCCGGGTACAATCTGGTATTGACCGGTTCCAATGCATCTCTCCTTTCAAAAGAGCTGGTCACGCATCTTACCGGCAGGCATATTCCAATAGAAATATTGCCGTTTAACTTTGCGGAAATTTTGAAAGCCAGGCAGTATGAAGTTACTCCCGACAAACTTTTATTGCCTGATGAAAAAGCGAAACTGCTTGAATACTTGACGCAGTATATGACGAGCGGTGGTTATCCGGAAGTGGTCACGAAAGGCGTTGATCCGCGAGGGTATCTCGATGTGTTGTTCGATGCTGTGTTATTCAAAGACGTGGTGAAGCGCCATAAAGTGCGTTTTTCCGAACAAATAGCCAGTCTCGGTTCATATCTTATAAACAATATTTCAGGACAGTATGGTTCTAAAAAACTGGCCAATATTCTTGGCTTCAAAAGCCAGGTTACTTTGGAAAAATATGTAGGCTATCTTACGGAAGCATATTTGATTTTCCCTTTGATAAGACATTCGACAAAAGCCGGCATACGACTTCGATCATCTAAAAAAACATATGTCGTTGATAATGGTTTTGTAACGGCAAAAGCCGTACAGCATTCCCCGAACACCGGCAAACTTATGGAGAATCTTGTTTTTGCCGAGTTGGTAAAGAAAGGCAATCAGCCCGGTCACGAGTTATTTTATTACAAAACCCGGAACGACAGAGAAATAGATTTTGTGCTTAAAAAAGGATATCAGGTCACGGAGTTGATACAGGTCTGCTATGACATGACTGATCCTGATGTTGAGCAGAGAGAAATAAAAGCTCTCATTGAGGCAGGAAAAGAGTTGAATGTCTCCAAACTTACCGTATTTACATGGAATGACAAACGTGTAGTTAAAAAAAGTAATCTGGATATTCAATTCAGGCCGTTCTGGGAATGGCTTCTTGAAGATACGCAAACTTCTTAACACTATTATGCCAAAGGAAATCGCCATCAAAAACTTAATATTTGTGGATTGTGAAGGACACTGACCGGCGTCGACATTGAATGATTCGGTGTTATTTGAATTTGGCGCAGTCGCTTCGGAATTGAGCAATATTCTCGAACTCGTAACCGATGCGTGGAATTATTTTCTACACAAAGCTCTCGATGACATCTCTCCAGCCGAGAAATTATTAGAACATAAAAATAAAAACACATGATCAAAGAATACATAAAATACTTGAAAGATAACCCGCAGGGATATTGGTTTAAAGCCAAGCTTTACGGCTGGGGTTGGATGCCGGTGAAATGGCAGGGCTGGCTTATCGTAGTTGTCGGCATAGCCATTGTCGCTCTGGGTATTTATGTCGGGGACACGGATGATGCACCTGGCGCAGCTCTCTTAGGTGTTCTGTTAATGATTGCGCTCGTATGCTTTTTTGGTTACTGGAAAGGAGAAAAACCGCGCTGGCAATGGGGTTTGCCTAAAGAAAAGAAATAATAATTATTAACTTCATAAAAATATGGAAAAACATTGTGAATCTTGCGGAATGCCACTTGAGAAAAATGAAGACTTCGCCGGTGGTGATGAAAATGCCAAATTTTGTCTTTACTGTGTAAACGCCGACGGCAGTGTGAAATCCTGCGAGGATATATTCGAAGGCGGAGTGCAATTCTTTATGAGCCAAATTGGAGGCGATCGCCAAATGGCAGAAAAGGTCACCAGAAAGAATATGAACACGCAATCGTATTGGCAAGGTAAAGACTGTGAAGTTCTTAAGGGAGAGACGGCGACTGACGAGGAATTTGCCGAGACAATGAAAAAACTGAGTTAAGCTTTGAGTAAAACCTTATGTTTAATTTATCAATAACCACATTGGAGGGCAAAAAAACGATAAATTTTGCCAACAATAGCAAGGATTTTGTTGAGGTAATATTTACGATTGACGGAAAAGAAGTGAAAGAGGGTAAAGATTTATCACTGGAAACAAAAGGATACGCTTATCCACCGAAGCTTGAAAAACCAGTTAAAAAAACAAAAAAAGGCTTACCTTTGGAGTTTAGCCTCCGTGGTGGAGAAGTTGCCGCTTATATTTTTGCCGGACAAGGTAATTATAAAAATGAAGACATAGATAAACCTGCTTTTTTAAGACACAAACTTGTAGATAAGGTTATTTTTAAAAGAACCAGCGATCAGCCGATTGAAATATTAAAAATTAAATACTAACTGGATCTTGTTGTTTTAGCCGGTTTTCGACTAAAAATATTCGGATGTATTATTGGCGATGAAGTGAAAAAGGCGGCTTAAGAAGAAAAAGGTGCCAGTGAAAGCGTAAAACAAAAATATGTTTTATCCAATACAACTATTAGCCAATTGGCTAACTTATTCAGTTTTTGACATCACTCCAAAAACCTTATTAGCAGGGGCAGTTAATTTTTTTATCTTTGATATCATTAAAATATTTATTTTATTAGTGGTAATTATTTTTATTGTTTCTCTCGTTAGATCTTTTTTACCAGCAGAAAAAATTCGCAATATTCTGTCTCGTAAGCATAAATTTGCGGGTAACATTTTAGCTGCTTTATTTGGTATTATTACCCCGTTTTGTTCTTGCTCGGCCGTGCCATTATTTTTGGGCTTTGTAGAAGTAGGTGTGCCACTTGGTGTCACTTTTTCTTTTTTGGTATCTTCGCCTATGATTAATGAAGTGGCACTGGTATTATTATTTGGTCTTTTTGGTTGGAAAATTGCCGGTATATATATTGTTAGTGGTTTGGTAATCGCCATTATTTCCGGTCTGATTATTGGTAATTTTCCTGTGGAACATTTGTTGGCCGATTTTGTGCGTAAGAATCAAGCTAAAAATAGTCTACAATTACCAAAAATGAATTGGTCTCAAAGATTAAATTATGCTAAGAGTTATACTTGGGATATTGTAAAAAAAGTTTGGCTATATATTTTGGTTGGTGTAGGTGTTGGCGCTTGGATACACGGTTATGTCCCGGCTGACTTTTTAGCCCAATATGCCGGAGCAGATAAATGGTACGCCGTACCTTTGGCTGTTTTAGTTGGTATTCCTCTGTATTCCAACGCTGCTGGTTTGATTCCTTTAATAAGTGCTTTGACTGAAAAAGGCGTTGCTATCGGTACAACTTTGGCTTTTATGATGGCTGTTATGGCTTTGTCATTACCAGAGTTTATGATTTTAAAGAAGGTGATGAAAACAAAATTAATCATTATCTTTGCGTCGGTTGTAGGAATTGGAATTGTTTTTACAGGATATTTGTTTAATGCAATTATTAAGTAAATTATCTATGTTTGCTGTTTATCTAAACTATTCAATATGATCAATAATTTATTCATTTTTATAGTCGCACTTCTCTTGGTTATTAAAGGTGCGACACTTGCCACAAAATATGCCGGTAGGCTGGCGGAAAGTTTTCGTCTTTCTAAATACACGATCGGTTTTATTGTTATTGCCATCATTTCCATTTTACCCGAGACATTCATATCCATTAATGCCGCTATCGAGGGAATTCCTTCATTCGGTCTTGGCGTGTTGTTTGGTTCTAATATTGCTGATCTTACACTGCTTTTTGCGATGATTATATTTCTCACAGGGCGCAGTCTTAAAGTGGAAGGCAAGATTATAAAGAATGATACTGTTTATCCATTCATACTTTTGTTACCGCTCATTCTTGGGTTTAATGGTCATTTTTCTCGATTAGAAGGTTTAATCCTTATACTGGTTGGCGGTATTTTTTATTATCTTGCTCTTAAAAAAGGCATCAATCATTCGGTTCCTGCAAATAATGGCAACAATAAGATCAAAAATTCTTTAATTTTAATATTCAGCATGTCCGTTATGCTTACCGGCGGCCATTTTACTGTCACATCAGCCGCATCTTTAGCTAATTACATCGGAGTTAGTCCGATTTTGATTGGCATGCTTATCGTAGGTCTTGGCACGACTATGCCAGAATTTTTCTTTTCGCTTAAATCGGTAAAAAAATATGATGATTCTTTGGCGGTAGGAGATATATTGGGAACCGTGCTTGCGGATGCGACAATTGTGGTTGGTATTCTTGCTTTGGTCAATCCCTTCTCATTTCCGACAAAAATAATTTATATTACCGGCGTGTTTATGGTGTTAGCATCATTTATTCTCTTTAAATTTATGAAATCAGGAAGGGCTCTTTCCAAAAAGGAGGCTATCGCATTATTCGCCTTTTGGGCAACTTTTGTTTTAGTTGAGTTTTTTGTTAACAAATAAAATATCATATTTGCTTAACTTTTTAAAAATTAAATAAATCATCTTAATGAAAATTGCATTTATGACTGATAAATTGATTACGATATATAAAGAGATTATGTTATTTTGTGCTATAATGTAAAAGTCAAATTTAATTCTTAATTTTAAATCAGTTTAATTTAAGTTTTATGGCAAAAGGAAATAACGCTCAGAGAAAGAACATCAAGAAACCAAAAAAGAACAAGAAATAAGCAAAAATCTCCCCTGTGGGGGAGATTTTGGTACAAAGTCTTGACAAAGTTGCTTTTTTGCGGTATACTATTATATTCTAATGAATTTTGGCTGTATTAAGCGGTCAAAGACTCGAATCTTTTGTGTCATTGTGTGACCCAGTAGAAAATCGGGTCACCTTTTTATGTTTTTTTATTTATGACACAAATTAATCAGGCGGTACTTAGTTTCAACGGTTTAGGTATTACTCCGGAATTGCTTGAAACATTAAATTACCTGCATTTCACTACTCCTACCCCCATTCAGCATCAATGTATTCCGGCGGCTTTGGAGGGTAAAGATATCGTAGGTATAGCCCAAACCGGTACAGGTAAAACCCTGGCTTTTGGCATACCCATGATCCAATTACTTAATCAAAAAAAAGGCCAAGGATTGATTTTGCTGCCAACTCGTGAATTGGCCTTACAAGTAGATGAGGTCTTGCGTAAAATCGGTAAAAAATTTGGTTTGCGTACCGCGGTTTTAATTGGCGGAACTTCTTCCTATCAGCAAATTATGGCTCTGCGTCGCCAACCGCAAGTTATCGTTTCCACTCCCGGACGTTTAATTGATCACTTGAAACAAAGAAATCTTTTTTTGGATAGGGTAAAGATGATTGTTTTGGATGAAGCTGATAGAATGTTTGATATCGGTTTTATACCTCAAATCAAAGAAATTTTGAGTTTTGCTCCTAAAGAACGCCAAACTTTAATGTTTTCCGCAACAATGCCCAAGGCTATTGCGGAAGTGGCTGCGCATTTTATGAAAACACCGTGGCGCATAGAAGTGGCTCCGGCCGGGACAACCGTCTCTCAGGTGGAACAAGAAATTTTTATGGTGCCTAAGGAAGATCGTATCCAACTTTTAGATAAATTACTAATTGATAACAACGGCACCGTTTTAGTTTTTTCTCGCACTAAACGCGGTGCCAAAAAAATTGCCGGTTTGGTTAGGAGTATGGGACATTCGGCGGTAGAAATTCACTCCAATCGTTCTCTGGCTCAAAGACAAGCGGCCTTATCTGGATTCAAAGGTAATAAATACCGCGTACTGGTGGCCACTGACATTGCCGCTCGTGGCATTGATGTTAGTAACATCTCTTTGGTAATTAATTATGATTTGCCCACTAGTCCGGATGATTATGTGCATCGTATTGGCCGTACCGGACGGGCAGGGAGTGCCGGCAAAGCAATTTCTTTTGTCAGTCCAGAAGAAAGAACGGCTGTTAGACAAATAGAAAAACTTATTAAAAAAATTATTCCCGTGGCGACCCTCCCTGTTTTGCCACCGCGCCGTCCGGCTAAAGTTGAGGTTAAAACAACCAAAAAATATTATGGCAGAAGAGGTAATTTTAAGATTTGATAATGTAACTTTTGAATATGTAGAAAGAAAGCCGGTTCTTGATGAGGCCAGTTTTGTCATACGTAAGGGCGCTAAAATAACTTTAATGGGACAAAATGGCGCGGGAAAGAGTACTATCTTTAAATTGATAAAAGGAGACATCAAACCTACCAAGGGTAATGTTTTTATCACCAATAATGCTACCATTGCCACGGCCTTGCAAATGGTAGATAAAAAAGATTTGTCTTTAACTGTGGAAGAATATTTTGCCAAGGCCTTTGTTGAAGTTCCGGGGAATCTTAAAAGTCAGATTAGTAAAGTAATGAATGCGGTTAATTTAACCGTTCCGCTTGAGAGAAAGGTGGGGGATTTGTCCGGTGGTCAGCAAGCTAGAATTTTATTGACTTTTGCCCTAATCCAAAATCCTGATATTTTACTTTTAGACGAGCCGACCAATAATTTAGATAAAGCCGGTATTGATCATTTGATAGAATTTTTGGTGATGTATGACAAAACAGTGATGGTTATTTCCCATGATGCTGATTTTTTAAATTGTTTTACCGAAGGCGTGGTCTACTTAGATGTTTTTACCAAAAAAACAGAAATTTATGTTGGTGATTATTATTCCGTAGTAGTGGAAATCAATGAACGGATTGAAAGAGAAATAAAGAAAAACGCCCAGTTGGAAAAAGAAATAAGAGATAACAAGGAAAAGGTAAACTTTTTTGCCAATAAAGGCGGCAAGATGCGTAAACTCGCCAGCAAATTAAAAGAGGAAATTGAAGAATTGGAAGAAAACAAGGTGGATGTGCGCCGGGAAGATAAAACCATTAGAGATTTTGAAATTCCCGTCCAAGAAATTATTGGCAAGGTGGTGATTATCAAATCGGTTAAAGTAATTAAAAATCATGAGCCGATAATTAAAGAATTGGACATAGTTTTAAGACAAAAAGACAGGCTTTTGGTTTCCGGGCCCAACGGTGTTGGCAAAAGCACCCTACTGCGTTCTTTGGTGAATGGTACTAGCGAAGGCGCTACCATTTTAAGTGAAACTCGCGTTGGTTATTACAGTCAGGATTTTGCCACTTTGGATTATGACCAAACAGTTTTTGATTCTTTAAAAAGCGTTTTGACAGAAGGAACAGATATCCAGCAAATGCGTTCGGTTTCCGCCGGTTTGTTAATTACCGGTGAGTTGATGGGACTTAAAATTTCCCACCTTTCAGAGGGTCAAAAAGGATTGTTGTCTTTTGTTCGTTTAGTGTTGATGAAACCGGGACTTTTGGTTTTGGATGAGCCTACTAATCATATTAATTTCCGTCATATTCCGGTTATTGCCAGAGCGATAAACAATTATGAAGGCGCCATTATTCTTATCAGTCATATGCCGGATTTTGTTAAAGAGATTAAATTTAATAATGAGCTGGATTTAGGCCGATTTTAAAAAAATTTAAAAAAATAAACAAAAACACCCCGCACTTAAAGTAGTATGGGGTGTTTTTGTTTTTAAGACTGATTAGGCGCGGGTGACATTGATGGCACGAGGACCTTTTTCAGATTGTTCCTGATCAAAATTGACGGCATCACCGGATCTCAATTCAGAGAATTGAACTCCTTGAAGACCTGATTCATGGAAGAACACGTCTTTTGAACCATCTTCAGGGGTAATAAAGCCAAAGTGTTTATCAGAAATAATACTTTTGATAGTACCTTTCATAAATAAATGACTAGTGAATAATTACAAAAATTTTGTTCCTTTTAAAAAATCCGACTAATTTTAGTAAGGATGTTTTGTAGGACTTAAGTATATCATAAAATGACGGTTTTGTCAATAGGTCTTGACTTTTATCTAAATTTAGAGTATAATTTAAATCAAGTTGATTGTCGTTTAATTCAACTAAGACGGGCAATCATTTATTTTAAATTAACTAAAGAAAAAATTATGGGTAATTTTAATAGAGACGATAGACGCGGAGGCGGCAGAAGTGGTGGTTTTGGCGGACGGGATAAAGGTTTTGGTGGTGGCCATGGGACCGGCGGCAGGCCGCAAATGCACCAGGCTATGTGCAGTAAGTGCAATAAAGAATGCGAAGTTCCTTTTAGACCAACCGGCGACAGACCAGTTTTTTGTAACGATTGTTTTAGATCTCAGGGTTTAGGTCGTACCGAAAGACCGGCCAGACAAGATTTTGGCAGATCTAATTTTGATAATGACCAAAAACAAAGAATCACCGGCAGTCAGAATATAGAACAATTCAGAAGTCAGTTTGAGGTGTTAAATGTTAAGCTTGATAAAATCTTAAGATTTTTAACACCGGCCGCAACTGTGGTGGCAACTTCCAAAATTGAAGAACCAAAAGAAAAAAACGAAACCAAAAAGGTTAAAGAAACAGTGGCTAAAAAAAGTGCCATTAAAAAAGCGGCTGTCAAAAAGAAAAAATAAATCAATTTTCTTTGCCAATTTAAAAGGGCTGGGTTTTTTCCCAGTCTTTTTAAATTAAAGTAAAATGTGGTAAGATATCGGATATGAAACAACTACAAAATCTTTCTAAATTAATTAGATATTATATTATTGAAGCTACCACTAAAGCCGGTTCCGGTCATTTAACTTCTTCTCTGTCGGCCACAGATTTAATGACTGTTCTGTTTTTTGGGGGCGTTTTACGTTTTGACGCCGATAATCCGCAAAATCCCGCCAATGACCATGTTATTTTTTCTAAAGGTCACGCCGCGCCACTGTTGTATTCTTTATGGACGGCCGCCGGCAAGGTAAGCGAGGCAGAGCTCTTAACATTGCGTCAATTCGGCTCTACTTTAGAAGGCCACCCTACTATGCGTTTTCCTTATACCGAGGCCGCCACCGGTTCTTTGGGTCAAGGCTTGTCAGTAGGTGTAGGGTTGGCTTTATCGGCCAAGTATGTGGATAAGTCTTCTGCGCGCACTTTTGTTCTTTTAGGAGACAGTGAAATGTCCGAGGGTTCGGTTTGGGAAGCATTACAAATAGCTTCTTATTACAAACTGGATAATTTAGTGGCTATTTTAGATGTTAATCGTTTGGGCCAAAGAGGGGAAACCATGTCCGGACACAATCTGGCCGTTTATCAAAAAAGATTAAAATCTTTTGGCTGGGAAACGATAGTTGTTGATGGTCACAATCTGAATAAAATTTCAGCCGGTTTTATGCGGTCATTAAAAACTAAAGGCCGGCCAATAGCCATAATCGCCAAAACCATTAAGGGCAAGGGTGTTAAGATGGTGGAAAATAAAAATGGTTGGCATGGAAAACCTCTTTCATCAGAGGAGGCACAGACAGCTCTTAAGGATTTGGGCGTGGTAGATAAAAAATTAAAAGGCTTGATTATTAAGCCTAAAGAAACTTCAAAAAAAACAGTATTATCGGCTGGGACTAAAAAAAATTTATCAGTTTCTTATAAATTGGGAGAAAAGAAAGCTACACGACAAGCCTATGGTGAGTCTTTAGTTAAAATTTTTCCGCAACATCCAGAGATAGTAGTGCTTGATGCTGAGGTTAGTAATTCAACTTATTCGGAAATTTTTAAAAATGAATATCCCAAAAGATTTTTTGAGATGTTTATTGCTGAACAAAATATGGTAGGAACGGCAGTGGGCTTTTCACGAGTTGGTTTTATTCCCTTTGTTTCCACTTTTGCCGCTTTTTTTAGTCGCGCTTTTGATCAAATTAGAATGGCGCGGTACAGTGAGGCTAATATTAAATTTTGTGGATCGCATGCCGGAGTTTCTATTGGTGAAGATGGGGTTTCACAAATGGGTTTGGAAGATATTGCTTTATTTCGTTCCATTTTGGATTCGGTAGTTTTATACCCTGCGGATGCTGTGGCTACGGAAAAATTAGTTATAGCCATGACAGAACAGAAAGGTTTGGCCTATTTGCGTACCACTCGGTCAGCTACGGAAGTGATCTATTCAGAGAAAGAAGAATTTATAATTGGTGGATCAAAAGTTTTACGTACGGCAGGTGCTAGTGATGTTATTACTTTGATCGGCGCCGGTATTACTGTTTTTGAATGTTTAAAGGCGCAGGAAATTTTACAAAAAGAGGGGATTAACGCCAGGGTGATTGATTTGTATTCCATCAAACCTTTAGATAGTAAAACACTAATTAAAGCGGCTCAAGAAACCAAGGCTTTGGTTGTCGTAGAGGATCATTATGAGGCTGGAGGAATTGGCGAGGCCGTACGCTCGGCTTTGGGGGATCTGGCCGGTAAGGTTATTTCCTTGGCTGTGCATAAAATGCCTCAAAGTGGCAAACCAACAGAACTGCTAGATTATGAAGATATTTCCAGTAAGGCAATTATGGAGAGGGTTAAGTTAATTATAAAATAAGGTTAAAATAGCCGCTTTTTTATTTTTCTACAGGGGGGATTGACAAAAATATCAAAATATGCTATACTTATTTTAAGTAGTAAGTGTTTCTCAATTGTTTTCTTAGCCTTAATTTAGATTAAAAAACTAAGTTAAAGCTTGTAGGGCTTATTTGCCTTAAAAATTAAGAAATCTACGAGAAGGTCGCCTTACTCAAAAAATTTTTTACGTTTTTATGGCAAAGAAACTCTATGTCGGCAACATGTCATACAGCACTACTGTGGATAGCTTAAAACAAGCTTTTTCACAGGCTGGTACAGTTGCCAATGCCACCATCATCACTGACAAGTTCTCTGGACGCTCTAAAGGTTTTGGTTTCGTCGAATTTGAAAACGACGCCGAAGCTGATAATGCCGTTGCTATGTTCAATGGTAAAGAGCTCGATGGTCGCACTTTGACCGTTAATGAAGCCAGGCCTTTACAGCCTAGAGCTCCTCACGGTTCTCGCTAATTAGCGAAAATTAAAATCCCCCGTTTTAACGGGGGATTTTAATTTTGTGGCTTTGTTGTAGGCCTGTTAAGGGCTACACAGAATTGGCGATGAGACATTAATTTGCTATAATAAAGTCAGCTTAGAAAAGTCCCTAAAATAACTCTTTAGGTATTTAAATTTTATATGTTTAAAAAACAATTTTTTTTAATAATTGGCGGTTTGTTAGCGGCTTCTTTAATTTTGGTAATTTTCTTTTTCTTCTTTTTTAGGTCTCCTTATACTTCCAAAAATGTTGAACAACCAAACAGTGTTAATCCGCCGGTCACTTCTATAGCGCCACAAAGTTTAACTCCTAATCAAGATATTTGGACGGGTGTTCTTACTTTAGTTGAACCTCCCACTTTAAAAGTAGATGGTAAAATTTACACTTTGCGTATTTTGGATCGCAACAGCCTTTCTATTTTTGAAGGTAAGGGCTATAAAACAGGAGATACCGTTAATGTAATGGGAATTTTAACCGGTGATGTAATAGATGTGTCCGGACTTAATAAATTTGTTCCTTGAGAGCTATGATTACTGGAATTATAGAATTTTTGGGAAGGGGAATAATTTTTTTGATTAATGCTTTAGGATATAGTGGCATAGTTTTAACCATGGCGATAGAAAGTGCTTGTATTCCCTTGCCTTCGGAAATTATTATGCCTTTTGCTGGTTATTTGGTTAGTCTGGGACGTTTTAGTTTGTGGCAGGTTGCTTTTTGGGGTGCCGTGGGTAATCTGTTGGGTTCATGGTTGGCATATGCCGTTGGCTATTTTGGCGGACGGCCTTTTTTAGAAAGATATGGTAAGTATATCTTAATGCATAAAGATGATCTGGATTTGGCCGATCGTTGGTTTAGACGCCATGGACAAAGCACAGTTTTTTTTAGCCGTCTTCTGCCGGTGATACGTACTTTTATTTCTCTTCCGGCTGGAATTGTCAAGATGAATTTTTGGAAATTTTCCATTTTTAGTTTTTTAGGAGCTTGGCCCTGGAGTTTTTTGTTGGCTTGGGTAGGTTTTAAAATGGGCGGTCGTTGGCAGGATCTGCGTGTTTATTTTCATAGATTTGATTTATTGATTGGAGTGTTTTTGGTTGCGGGGATTTTTTTATTCATCCGTCGTCATTTTAAAAAATAACAAACTTAGCCCTGTGGTAATTTGCGGGGGGTGAGGGCTCTACTAATAAATATGATCTTAAATCGCCGCAAGCTCATTTCTGCTGATGACAAAGCGGGACAAATAATGCAAAATAATCTTTTGAATATTTTAGAACTGGCTTTAAAAGAAGCTGATCCTTACACTCTTACTTTAAAAAAAATGTCCACTTTAAATTTTTCTTCTTACAGAAAAATTTATGTGGTGGGGGCGGGCAAGGGAACCTATAGAATGGCGTTAGCGGCGGAAGAAATTTTAGGTGATCAAATTACCGAAGGGATTATCAACGTACCTCAAAAATTAAAAGGGACTTTAAAAAAAATTAAAATAAATTTGGCAGGTCATCCTTTGCCCACGGCTGGAAGTTTAAGAGGTGGAAGAAAAATTTTGACTGTGGTTAAAAAAGCACAGAAAGGGGATTTGGTCTTGGGTTTGTTTTCCGGTGGTGCTTCGGCTTTAATGTCTGTACCAGTGGAAGGTATTTCCTTAGCCGATAAAATCAGAACCACCCAAGTTCTTTTGCGTTCCGGGGCGAATATCCAAGAGTTAAATGCTGTTCGCAAGCATCTTTCGCAAATTAAAGGCGGTCGGTTAGCTGAGGCGGCTAATGGTTCTACTTTAATTTCTTTTTATTTATCAGATGTGGTGGGGAATGATCTTTCGGTAATAGGTTCAGGGCCCACTGCGCCTGATAAAACTAATTTTGCCAGAGCTTTAGAAGTAATTAAAAAATATAATTTGTTTCATAAAATACCCGCCTCCATTACCTCTTATTTAGAGATGGGAGTAAAGGATGGATACAAAGAAACTCCTAAAATTTTGGGAAAAAATATTATTAATTTAATAATCGGCAGTCATGCTATTTTAGCCAAAGCGGCGGCCGTAGCAGCTGAAAAACAAGGTTTTAAGCCCGTTATTTTAAGTGACGTAATGCAGGGCATTACCAATGAAATTGGCCAATCTTTCATCAAAAAAATGCATCGCGATAATCAAAAAAATAACCTTTATATTGCTTCGGGAGAGACAACTTTTACAGTTAAAACCAAAAAACCGGGCGGACGCAACCAACAAATGTGCTTATCCGTTTTGCCTTATTTGCAGGAAGGAGATTATTTTTTATCTTTTGATAGTGACGGCGTGGATGGTGTGGGTCCGGAAAAAGTAGGAGGGGCTCTGGTTGACGGAAAAACTTTAAAGAAAGCGGAAAAAAAGGGTTTAAATTGGAAAAAATTTGCGACGGAAAATAATTCTTATAATTTTTTTAAAAAAGTAGGCGGTTTAATAAAAACCGGCTATGTTGGCACTAATTTGGGTGATTTGGTGTTATTGGTAAAAAATAAATAATTATTCACTAAGTTTTTTGCAAAAAATCTTTCTTTAATATTTCATCCAATTGACTCAAGGATGTGACCTGAGTCAATTTTATTTTTAATTCTTTACTGTGAGAAAGTCCTTTTAAATAAAACATTAAGTGTTTTCTAAAAAGTACCAGGCCATATTCACCATAATTTTTAACTTGCAATTTAGCGTGTTCTAAAATGGTTTTTACTAGTTCTTGAGGGTGAATTTCATTTTTATTTTGTTTTTTAAAAATCCAAGGATTACCTAATGCTCCTCGGGCGATTAAAACTCCGTCGGCTTTGGTGACGGATAAACATTGTTCAATGTCTGAATTTTCAAAAATTCCTCCATTAGCCAGAACCGGGATTTTAAGTAAAGCTTTGACTTTGCCAATCATCTGCCAATCTGCTTTTCCAATGTAGCCTTGAATTTTAGTTCGTCCGTGTATAGACAATAAATCGGCCCCGGCCGATTCTAAGATTGGAGCAAAAGAAAGAATTTCTTCTGCTTTGAACCAACCTAGTCTGGTTTTGACAGAAACGGGAACGCTAACAGATTTTTTTACTGCTTGAATTATTTCTTGTGCCAATTTCGGTTCCTTCATTAAAGCGCAGCCGTGAAAGTTTTTAACTAATTTTGAAGCCGGGCAACCCATATTTATGTCAATTCCATCCGGTTTGGCTTTAGTACAAATAATCTGAGCCGCCTTTGCCATAATTTTAGGATCACGGCCAAAGATTTGTTGAATTACAGGTCTTTCTTTTTTATTTATTTTTATCATTTCCAAGGTTTTTGAATTACCATGGACAATAGCATCGGCGGAAACCATTTCTCTAAAAATAATCTCCGCTCCAAATTTTTTACAAATTAAAGAAAAAGGCTGGTCGGTATAATCAGCCATAGGAGAAAGGGCAATGATTGGTTTTTTGATATTTTTCCAAAGCATATGGGTATACTACCTTTTTTAAAAATTAAACGCAAATTGACAGTTTTCACTGACGGCTCGGTAAAGGCGTTTGGCTGTGGATAAATTTAGGTTGTGGAAAACTCTTAATTAAAAAATGGCTCAGTTAAGCTTTTTTTAAACTATTGCTATAATTTTTTATTTTGATAATATAGTTTATTATTAAGCTCATATTTTAATTTAAGGCCAAAGGCCACTTAAAAGTTATGCTACAATATAATGATGATGACCAAAATATCTTAGGTGATACTTTGATTGTTGACGATTCCGATGATGATTTAGACAATGAAGAAGAAGTAAAAGAAAAAGAAGATGAAGATAAGGTGGAGGGAGAAGAAACTGTTGGTTTAGAAGCTTTAGAACCAGACGACGAAGACAATTTTATTATTGAAGATAATATGGATGATTTTGAATACGCTGATAATGCCTAGCAAAATAAAAATAATAAAAACCGCTTTTTATCAAGCGGTTTTTATTATTTTAAAATTATTAGTTTGTTTTCCAAGCCGTGGCCCCACCTTCCAAAGATTCAATGTCGTAGCCCTTCTTTTTTAGCTCCCTGGCCACAATGTCGCAACGTCCTCCGGTTTTACAAATGGTAATGATTTTCTTATCTTTAGGTAATTTTCCTGTCCCGCTATCAACAAACATTTGTCCCATGGGAATATTCTTGGCCCCTTTAACTTTTAACCCCTTTTTATATTCTTCGGGTTCCCTTACATCAATTAAAACTACCTCTTTGCCGGAATCAAGTATTTTTTTTAGTTGCTTTACTTTCATAAAATGGTCAGTTCTTTAAACTCGGGGACTTGGATTCGAACCAAGATAGCATGCTCCAGAGGCATGCGTCCTACCATTAGACGATCCCCGAACAAGGTGGCAATCCACTTAAAATTTTATTATTCTGCCAATTGTCCACCGAAACTTTCAATTAAACTGGAGACTAAGCCATTATCCGCTTTTTCTAACGGTTTGTCAATCTCTTCTACTGCATTATTTTTTTCCGGATTATAAACACCCTCAATGGTTAAATTTCCTCCCAAAACGTCATTTAAGGCTTTCTCAGCAATAACTTTAATCTTATGTTCATTGATTTTATCTTTATGAAAGGTATAACGGAAAGAAATACGTAGAATTTTTCCACGCAAATCTTGTGGTTCTCCCATTTTTAAAATAAAAGGCAGGGAGTGATTATATTCCTGGACTTTTTTAAGAAAAATTTCCCATTTTTCTTTTACTGTCTCAAAAGTGATGTTTGCTGGCGGTAAATCAACGCTCTCTGCTTCAACAGCTAAAATTTCGGCTGTCTTCAGTTCAGTTTTTTTTTCTTTTACCGTTTGGGTTGGATTTGTTTTTTCCTCTTCTTTTTTTGGAATGACTTTTTTTTCTGGGGGATATCCGTAAGACTTGGATGTTGGCGTAGGAGAAAATTCTTCTTTTAGCGTGATAGCGGGAGCGCCGGAATAACAAATTTCTACTATAGCTACTTCTATTGGTAGTTGAGGAATATGGGTGGAACGCAAAAATGATTTTTGTTTGATAAAAGTTTCTATCATTTTTCCTAAAAGGCCGGCTTCTATTTTAGAAGCTAAAGAACCCAGTTTTTTTAATTCTTCTTCCTCTAGCTCCTCGGCAATAAAACTTAAATTGGTGTTAAGTTTGGTTAAAAGCAAATAACGAGCGGCAGAAATCAAATCTTCCATAAAGTGAAACAGGTCTATGCCATCTTCCATTAATTGGTTGATTAAGATAACAGCCGGTCCTGCTTCCCTGTTTACCAAATGTTCCAAAAAAGAAAAAATTTCTTTCCAGTTGGAACGAGGAAGAACCAAAGAAGCCTCTTTTTCTGTAATTTTTTTCTCTCCCAAGGCTAAAATTTGTCCTAATAAATTTTCAGCATCCCTCAGACAGCCGTCGCTTTGGTGGGCTATCCTTTCCAAGACTTTACTTTCTATTTCTATTTTTTCTTGAGCGCAGATTTTTTTTAATTTTTCTTTAATTTTAGCCAGGTCAACTTTTTTAAAATCAAAACGCTGGCAACGAGAAAGAATGGTGGGCGGAATTTTAAATGGTTCGGTAGTGGCTAAGATGAAAAATACATGTATCGGCGGTTCCTCTATTATTTTTAAGAGAGCATTAAAGGCCGAGGCCGAGAGCATATGCACCTCGTCAATGATAAAAATTTTATGTTTAGATTTGGTGGGGGAAAGACGAGCTGTATCTATGATGTTTTCTCTGACATTATCTACACCGGTGTTGGAAGCGGCATCAATTTCCAGCACGTCCAAAGAACGGCTTAGGGTAATTTCTTGGCAGGAAGAACAAGTATTACAAGGCTCGGCTGATTCTGAAGCGCGTTTTTTGCAATTTAAGGCCTTAGCTAAGAGCCTGGCGGAGGAAGTCTTGCCACTACCTTTAGGGCCGGCAAAAAGAAAAGCGTGAGCCAATTTATTAAGAATTAAGGCTTTTTCTAAAGTAAGTTTAACATGATCTTGTCCTGTTAAATCTTCCCAAAGCTGAGGTCGGTATTTTCTGTATAATGTTTCCATAAAAGAGGTTTAATTATAAATTCAAGATCAATCCAAATTTATTTGGCTTAATTTAGTAAGGGCTTTGCCGGAAGTTATAAACTAGGTTCAGTTTCAATAAAGGCTTCTTTGGTCGCTTCGCCTAACCTGGTTCTTTCCATAATTTCCGCGTTAACCAAAGCCCTGTCGCGGCCGTATTTTAAGCGGGAAAGTTGTTTGATTGGTTCAACAATGTCCGGATTTCCTTTTGACGGTGGTGGCATTTTAACAGTAAAGGGGCGAGAGGGAGCGTTTCTGATAAGCAGGCGGATGTAAGCGTGGAATTTTTCAATATTCATTACATCATACTCATTTAAGGCGGGAGTAAATTGTTTGGCCATAGTTTCCGCGTCATCCACACCTATTCTAAAAGAAATGATTGTGCCGACGTTGCCAAAAACCGCGTCTTTTATTTTACTTGATCCTTGTTTTCCTTCAATACCTCCACCTGTTAATAACTGTCCAATGTATTGGTGGGCAATAATTAGGTCTAGACGATATTTTCTGGCTTCAGCCAAAATAGTGGCAATGGAATCGGTGATAAAATTTTGAAACTCATCAATATAAAGAAAAAAATCATTACGTTTTTCTTCGGGCATGTCGGCGCGCGCTAGAGCCGCCATTTGCAATTTAGAAACAATAATCAAGCCCAAAAGATTGGAGTTGACTTCGCCCACTTTTCCTTTGGCCAAATTAACCAAAAGAATTTTTTTATTATCCATTATTTCGCGGATGTTGAATCCGGACTTAGGTTGACCAATAATGTTCCTTATCATTTCATTTTCCACAAAACGGCCAACTTTAGAAATTAAATAACCCAGCATTTCTGATTTATGAAAATCAGAAGTTTTGGCCATTTCCTTTTCCCAGAAAGCGCGCACCATTGGGTCGGTCACTTTCTTTAACTTGTATTTTTGAAATTCTTGATCGGTAAAAATACGGGGGATGTCGGCCAAAGTTCCGGGATATTCTTTGTCAGCCATTAGAGTTAACATGGCGTTTCTCATATTGTGTTCAAACATCGGTCCAATCATGGCCGGATCTGTTACCAGCTTGTAAAAGATAGCTATCATTTCTTGAATGGCAAAGTCCATTTGCTCCGGCGTATCGGCTTCTAACATATTTAAACCAACAGGGCGTTCAATATCCGAAGGATCAAAAATAACCACATCATCAACGCGTTCTTTGGGAATATGAGGTAAAATATCGTCTATTAAAGTGCCATGAGGATCAACCACGCAAAGGCCTTCGCCGTTTTGAATATCTTGAATAACCATGTTGGCAAGCAAAACAGATTTACCCACACCGGTAGAACCAATAATATAAACGTGACGGCGGCGATCTTCTGGCAAAACATAAACCGGTTTGGTTAATCCGCGATAGACGGTTTCGCCAATTAAGAGTCCATGATCGGGCATATTGACCGGAGGAGGGGATTTTCTGGCTTGTAACCACAAGATGTTGGGTGTTTTGGCCGAAGGCAGGGGAAAATGAAAAATAGAGGCCAATTCTTCTGTATTTAAGACAAATTTTTTCCACCAGCGAAAATTGCGATAAATAAAATCGCGAATAAACATTCCTTTAAATACAATTAATTGTTCTTTTAAAGAATTGCCGCTTTCATGGGCCGTGTATTGAGCAAAAGATCCTCTAACTCCGTCTAAAATTTGACTGGCGCGAACTTTATCGGCGGCGGAAACCACAATATTGATATTGGTCTCAAAAGCCGCGCGGCCAATCTTTTCTTCTATTGATTTGATTACTTCTTCCTCTCTTTGCATTAGGCGCACAGGGGCGGTTTTGTAATTGTTAGAATCTTCTTCTGGATTTTTTTGTTTACTGGTGGAGATAACAAAGTTAAAAATTTTCCCTATCAATTTGAAAGGAAAAAAAATAACATTAAAAATAATACTGCCGGCGCTGATTTTGTGCAAAGCTTCGCCGAGTTTTTTACCATAATGAAGCTCGTGGGCGATTCTTAAGAGCTTTCTTTGCCATTTAGCCTTAGTTGGTCTGATAAAAATTTGAATTACCGCGCCTTCTTCTTCATTAAGCTTGCTGAGGTTGTTTAAAAGACCTTCGGTAGGATCGGAATCTAATTTTTTGTAAGTTTTTATGGGTAAATAAGGGCTTTGAGAAGGTTTTAGATAGGTGCCCATAATTACACCATGCGGTTGAAAAATATTATAATCCACCACTTCTTCAATTTCCGCGTTAGGAAATTCCGCGTTAATTTGTTGTTCAACGTATTCTCCCAAATAATCCGGGGCTACAATGTAAAATTTTATCAGACCTTTTTCATAAACAATTTCTAGCGATAAGTAGCGGTGCAGGCCCATCCAAAATATTTTGAAAAGATAAAAAAAATAGGTCCAGTCTTTGGCTCGGGAAATTCCTATAAATGAAGCGAAAAGGGTTTCCATTACGGCAATGGCCTCTTTGGTATCTTTTTTTTGATCGGTGGTTTCTTTTTTGCGAGCTTCTTCCTCGGCCTCTTTGGGTAAAATTACCAAAAATATTTTACGTTTAAAAACATAATGCATTCTTTCCCGATGATGTAAAAAAAGACGCAGTAGAGTGATAGCGATGACAACAATAAAAATAATAAGACCCCACCAAAAATAAAAATTAAAAACAGGGGAAGCAATAACCTCAGCAGCCAGTTCTTCGCCGGTTTGTGTAATTTGAGATTGTAAATTAGAAGCGGAAGGTGGGACAATATCTGGTTCCATGTGGGAAATTATTTGATCATTTTAATTATTCTATCGGTTTTAATTTTACTTTCTTGCTCAATAAAATATTTGTTAACTCCAGGTAAGCGTTTTAGCCAACCGGAAATAAGATCAAGGATTTTTTTGACCTGAATTTTGGCGCTTAATACCATTTCCCAAATAGTATTAGCTACTTTTTCCCCTTCTTCTTTAAATTTAAGTTGTTCCTCCGGAGACATTTGCAAAAAAGCTTCTTTTAAATCTTCCGCCATAATACTTTCTATTTGCCTTAATTCTGCCGGTTTGGGAATGATTTGAGGAGTTGGCTTGGTGGGACGAGGGATTGCCGCGCCGGGCGTTTCATTAATTTTTTCTTCTCCATTTTTTTCTTCTTCCTCTCCTTTTCCTGCGGCTTCCGACAGTTCCATCTCGCCTTCTTTTTGTTCTAAAATGACAGAAGTTATTTTTTCCTGATTTTGGTAGGGTTTAATGGCTTCTTCCTCCGATTTGGTTGGTTTAATATCATTCATAGATGCTAAAATTATAGCACATTCTCACCTATCCACACAAATTGTTTTCCTAAAAGCATTTTCTTGATATAATATAATAAACTTTTTAATTTGTTCCTTATGGCTAAACCCAGACTTGCTAAAGTTAATTTTACTAAATTTTTTTGGACTCATATCAGTCACCCTACCGAGCTGGAAACCAATCAGCTGGCTCATCTTTTTAAATTTCAACCCGCCGATTTAAAAGAAATTTTACCGCCGGTTCAAAGGCCTAAGTTGGTGGAGAGGGATAATTATATTTTTATGATTCTTCTTTATCCTCTTTATGACCGTTCCACCAGAAAAATACATCCGGTAGAAGTGGACTTTTTAATCGGTCAGGATTTTTTAATTTCCTCCTCTTCAGAAGAATACGCTCCCATTTCCGGTTTTTTTAATCATTTTAAAAAAGAAACAGAAAAAAAAGATTCCAAGAATCTTCCCGTCTCCGCAGTGGAATTATTATTTGAATTACTGCAAAAATTAGAACAGTATTGTCTGCCCATGTCTATTCATATCAGCAATGATATAGATAAGGTGGAAAATGAAGTTTTTGCTTCAACCGCTAAAGAGGAGACAATAAATGAAGTTTTACGCATCAAAACCAATATTGTTAATTTTCGTAAATCAATGAACAGGCACACTCGCGTACTGCAACATTTGATTGGTAAAATTTCCGGCAAGTTTTCCAGTTTTACCGCTGATAAATTTAAAGATTTGGTTTATGATACGGAAGATTTATGGGAGATGTTGGAAAATTATCAAGATACCATAGAAGCCATTCACGACAGCCAGCTTTCGCTTTTAAATTACAGGAGCAATGCTACCATGCAGATTTTTACCATCTTTACTTCCATAATTTTTTCTTTAGAACTGGCCATTGGTTTAATTTCCCTTTTTACAGATGAAAGTTTGTTATTTTATGGAGATTTAAGAGGTGTTTTAGCGGTTTCCGGCGCTTTGGCTTTGATTTGGATTTTGATGGTTTTTTATTTTAAGAAAAAAAGGTGGCTTTAAAATGAGGGTGGCGAACGCTGTAATCTTAGGAGCCGTTTTTTGTAAGAACGGCTTTTTTATGTTTGGATTTATTTGCTCTGATACATGCGCTTGACAAGAAAAACCAGGTCTGGTAAGATACAAAAACACAAATAAAAAAGATCTTTTTTAATAACTTTGCTTCTCCGCGGGGGTGTTACTTTTAACTCGCGTCACGCTTTCCGCAATAGCGGAAGTTGCCTGCCTTTAATTGGCAGGGTTTGGGTACATCTCCTCCCCATTCTGGCGCGAGGCTTCTGTTTTTTAGGAGGCTGTCACCGTACGGCCTCTAAGAGCGGCCACGAGAAGTGCTTTGGCTGCCGGAAAACAGGGGTGCCTGTACATAAAGCTGCCCCCAAATGCCTGGGTTGGGTGCAGACCGCTAGTCTTGGCTTACGCACCTCGGCCAATGGGCAATAGCGGGCCTTACTTTACGGAGCGTCTCTTTAAAGAAAAGGCAAAGTACGGGAAGTGCCTGTCACAAGGCGGTGATGAGGGGGCATATCAGATAACCTTTAGTGATGACGCTTGCGTAAGCGGGCGGAGTAACGAAAAGGGAGAATGATACTCATCACCGTCCTTGTGGCGGGAATTTAACCTGTGGATTATCCACCAATGTCAGTTTGAAGGGAAAGCTAACGCTAACCCTTCTTTTTTTATAATTTCAAGCTTGATATACTAAAAAATCCGGTTTGTAAGCCGGCTTCTGTTTAAAACACCCACTTGGCCAGGGCCAGAATTCCTTGTTTCCAAGGTACACGATGAGAGATCCCAGATTTACCTTCAAAGTTTTTTAAATTAGCCAGATACCATTTATAATTTCTCATTAAAGCGTTTTTATTGGAAAATTTTGGTGCATACCCCAGAATATGTTCAGCTTTTTCTATGGAAACAAAACTATCTTTACTGGCCGTTTCGTAAACCCATTTGTAAAGAGGGGACAGATGCATTTTTTCTAAAAATCGTAATGCCCAAATAGCCGGAGTAGCCGGTAAGCCAATTATTTTTTTGCCAAATCCCGCTGAATCCAAAACCACCTGATAATCTTCTTTCATCGTGGTGAATTGTTTGGCGCCGATATTGAAAGTATCATTAACTTTTTCTTTTGGTAAGGTTATGCACAAATAAATTGCCTCACACAAATCTTCTACGTCTAACAACTGATAATGATTATTGCCGCTACCCAGCATAGGAAAATTATGTCCGGTTCTGGCCCAATCATAAAATAGGGCAAAAACTCCCAAACGTTCCGGGCCGATAAAAGATTTGGGACGAATGATGGGCACGCATAAATCTTTCTTTCTAAATTCTTCGCCAACTTGTTCAGCTAAAATTTTGGCCTCGCCGTATGGACCCACTCCTTGCAGTTTATCATTTTCTATCAGTGGATGGTGATCGGGAATGCCATAAACAGCCGTAGAGGATATATGGATTACTCTTTTAATTCCTTTTTTTAAAGATTCTTCCAAAACAATCCTGGTTCCTTCAACATCAGTGGAAAAAATTTCCTCTTTAGTGTAAAGAGGCAGGGCGGCGGCACAATGCACTACCATATCCGCACCTTCTAAAGATTTAATTACATCATCTCTTTTTCTAATATCACCAATAATGGCACGGATTTTATCTTTTTCCGGATAATCAAATTCAACCAGATCCAAAGAAGTGATTCGGTGACTTTTATTTAAAAGATAACGAATTAAGTTGATGCCCAGAAAGCCCGAGCCGCCAGTGATTAAAAAATGCATAGTGTGATGAATTTGATTTTTTTATATAAAGTGTTTTTTTAGGTTGTAAAAGTGTTTTTTTATTCATTTTCAACAAAAAAATCAATGTAATTTTTATATATGTATGATTGCCCGTAATTCTTGTGTTTATCTTTTGGTGTCAGAATGCCAATTTTTACAAATCTATCAATTACTCTCTCAGCACCCGCGTGGGTAAAGCCAGTCCATTTTTTAATAATGCCAATATTTACAATTGGTTGAGCGTATAATTTTGGTAATACTAACATAGCACTTTCCGAAGCACGTTTTCCTAGAGTATGTATTTTTGTCATATCCTTTTCTCGTAGCGCCGAGGTATAAACCATCTTGACAGAATTTTACGATTGAAAACTCATGAATTAAATTAGGCGATGAAATCCTTAATCAATTCTTTAAAGGAACGATTAATTTTATCTGCTTCAAATACACTGCTTTCGTATTTATCGACTAAATCTTGATTTCTTTGAGAAATGGATTCCTTTGTAGTAGGATTAGGAAGGTAATCGTCGGCGGAATTAACAAGATAAACCTCGCTATCAATTCCTAAAAATTCATTGACGGCTAGCAAATTATGTCCATCAATAGCAACATAGACGCCAGGAACATTAGGATGCTTTCTCACTATTGGCGTCGGCGGCAAGGAATCCATTTCGCCTTTCTTGTAGCAATCCAAGATAAAATTAACTGTTCCTTTTTTCAGAAAGTCTTGAGAAGGTTTTATGACGTTAGTTTTTAGTTTTATTAGTTGGCCCATAATTGATTAAAGATTTTTTTCCTAATGTTTAGGAATATCTGAAGTTTTTACGACTGAAAGGAGTAAAAATTTGCGTGAGCGAGCATTAAAAATAAAAGGATTTAATTTTCGGTCGTGTATTCCCAACCAGGTTGCCACGCTTTTTTCAATCGCCAATCTTCAGTTATCGCTTGTTCCCATGTTTTACCTTTTAATATGACATCGAGTGCAAGCTGAGGCGCCTGGTGAGCTACGATTGCGATATGTTTTCCGTTGTATTTTTGCGTGGCTTCTTTTACGAAATCTCTCATTCTTTTTTCAACGTCTTTATAACTTTCACCATTTGGAAAAGGGGAATTAATATATTTAGTCATATCGTTTTTGAAATCTGCAGCTGATTTTTGGGTGAAATCTCCATAGTTAGCTTCGCGAAGTCTGCTATCTGGAATTATTTCATATTGGTTGCCGAAAGCTAATTGTGCCGAATCAATAGCTCTTTTTAAGTCCGAGCAAAATACGACGGAAAACTTTTTGTTAGCCACCATTCCACTTAATTTTTTTGATTGCTCGATACCTAAATCAGAAAGCTCACCAGGCGCCCAGCCCGTGGCAAGATCTTTTTCGTTGTCTGTGGTTGTGCCGTGCACAAAATAAGTTATTGTTATCATAGAAAATTAAATCCTTTTATTTAGCTCGCGAACCAGATATTCCTTGTTATTTACCGATTAAAGTTAAAATAAGTATCTTTTATCGGATTTTCTTTTATTTTGGGATCCTTTGTCAGGCCATCCTCGTCTACTGAAAATTTATAGGATTTTCCTTCTTTTAATTCATACGGGAAAGTAATGCCCGGGTGGAAAGGATATAAAAGACTCTCGCCATTTTTTGTGTTAAAACAAAATCCCTCTAATGTAACAGGGCGTCGCCCTTTGTTAATGGCCGTTAAGATTATTTGGGGGTTGTTTTCAAGTCCACTTATGGTTAAAATTTTGTATCCTTTTTTTGCGGTTATTTTTACTTTTGATCTATCTCTAAGATATTCTAGAGTGCCGATAGTAATTGTACCAAAAAAACTAATTGTCGCGATAATGGCACCATACCAAGAAACTGAATCGGCTGTAATTGTAATGCTCATAATATTATTTATAAATTTGATCGTTTTTGTAGCGTAGCGAAAAAAACACCTTTTAACCCCTCAATTCACTCACATTCGCCCCCCCTCGCCGTTCGTCAATCACAAAAAACAAAAAGTGAAAAAATAATGAGGCGCGCTTATCAAACGTTTCGCTAAGACAAAACGAAGTTTTGGATTGGCGAAATGTAGCGAAGG
>MFQT01000014.1:22772-56933 GCA_001783145.1 Candidatus Magasanikbacteria bacterium RIFOXYB2_FULL_38_10 | reverse complement strand
GGATTACTCCCAAACCGCCGCAGAAATGGTAGAGGCCAGTGGGTTTGGGTATCATGACGTAGACGAAACAAATTTAGACGCTTCTGTCATCCCTGTTACTCTGGGCAAACCAGCAGGCAAAGTTGGTAAAGTAAAGAAAGAGATTGTACTAATAAGCCTTTCTGTCCTTTCAAGTTTTGAGGATGTACTTGTGACCAGGATTTTTTCTTTCTTAGAAGAATTAGATTTGTCTCCGGTCTTTGCTGAGGACTTACTGGCTTTTTTAAAGGATTATGGAAAAAGGCTGGGGGAATTTAATCTTCCAAGACGTTTGCTGGCACTTGGTACAAGATGGCAGGGAAAGAAAGAGGAAAAAAATATTTTAAGGCTGTCATATTCAGGCCTTTGTTCTTGGGTCTCAGATGGTGAGGACGCCTTTGGCAGGAGCCATTGGATCCTAGCTCACTTTAACTAACTGACCTTAGCCCGTCGGCGTTTCACGCCGGCGGGTTTTTTAATTTATTTTCATTTTTAGCCGCAAATTAAAAAAGCCCAACCGTTGCGGCTGGGTCTAACATACAAATGAGACTAATTAGTTGAGAAAAATCTTCCACCAAAGAATCGGGCCTACTTGTATAAAGTATTACTCCCGCAATTACCAGGGCACTTAAACCAATAATAGCCCAGATTTTTCTAAACTCTATCATTTTCTCTCCTTTTAAAAGAACTACGTGTATAATTAAAGATACACAAAAACAAAGCGCTTGTCAATAACCTGTGGCTAAAGTGTATTTAAATGCCACTTGCTTAATACTTCAGCTGAATGTAAAATGTAATCACCAAAATATATCTTATGGCAGATGAACTTAAAAAAATTCCACCACAAAATTTGGAAGCCGAAATCTCACTTTTAGGCGCTATTTTAACCGATAAAGAGGCTTTGCTTAAAATTGCCGACACTGTTTTTCCCGAAGATTTTTACAAAGAGGGCTACAAAATAATTTATGAGACGATGTTGGATTTGTACAATAAACGTGAGCCTATTGATATTTTAAGCTTAGGTAATCGTTTGGAAGAAATCGGCAAATTGGAATCCGTCGGCGGACGATCAACTTTAATGAATTTAGCCAACAGCGTTCCCTCTTCCGCCCATATTGTCCATTACGCCGAAATTGTACACAAAAAAGCCACTTTACGCCGCCTCATCACTGCCGGCAATGAAATTAACAAATTGGGATTTAACGAAGAAGAAGAACTGGATACTGTTTTAGACCGAGCGGAAAAAGAAATCTTTGGCGTTTCACAAAATTTTCTCAAACAATCTTTTCAGCCTTTACGCAACATCCTTACCGATGCTTTTGATAGGATAGATGAACTACATAGGGAAAAAGGAAAATTGCGCGGAGTACCGACAGGCTTTTCCCAATTAGATAATTTATTATCGGGTTTACAAAAATCTAATTTGGTTATCTTAGCCGCCCGCCCCAGCGTAGGCAAAACTTCTCTAGCCTTGGATATTGCCCGCCAAGTGGCTGTACGCGCCAAGGTGCCCGTAGGTATTTTTAGTTTAGAAATGTCTAAAGAAGAATTGGCTGATCGTTTGATTTGCGCCGAGGCCGGCGTAAGTTTATGGAAAATGCGTACCGGAAAACTTTCCGAACGTTCTGATGATGATGATTTCCCCAAAATCGGCCAAGCCATGGGTATGCTTTCCGACGCCCCAATTTTTATAGATGATGCGGCCAGTGCCAACATCATGCAAATTAGAATCAAAGCCCGCCGTTTACAAGCTGAACATGGTTTGGGTTTGATTATGATTGATTATCTTCAATTAATGGAATCACGTACCAAAACAGATAACCGCGTGCAAGAAATTTCCGAAATTTCCCGTTCCCTCAAAGGTATTGCCCGTGAACTCAATGTGCCGGTTTTGGCTCTTTCCCAGCTTTCTCGCGCCGTAGAAATGCAAAATGGACCGGCTATTCCTAAATTAGCCCACTTAAGAGAATCCGGTAGCATAGAACAAGACGCCGATGTGGTTTTATTTATTTATCGTAAAGCCGCAGATAGAAAATATAAATTAGAAGACATACCCCCGGATGAACGCCATCTAGCGGAAATTCACATTGCCAAGCATCGCAACGGACCAACCGGCATTGCTAATCTTTATTTTGACGAAGAAAAAGCCAGTTTTAGAAGTCTAGACACCTCTTTTTCTGGGCATACATCCTTTGAATAACCAAGAGTCCCGCTCTGGCCGCCAAATAAAAAAAAATAAAATTAAAAATTAATTTTTTTAAAAATAAAAAATATGTTTGAAAAGTTAAAACAATTTAAAGATTTGCGTGAAAAAGCCAAAGACATTCAAAGTAAATTGGCCGAAGAAAAAGTTTTAGCTACTGCCGCTTGGGGCAAAATTAAAATGGAAATGAATGGCAATCAGGAAGTTTTATCTGTTTCCGTTGACGAAGAACTGCTCGCCAGCAAATCTAAAATAGAAGACGCTATCAAAGAAGTAACCAATGAAGCTATCAAAAAAGCGCAAAAAGTAATGGCCGATAAAATGATGAAAGACGGAGGATTCAAAATGCCAGGAATGTAAAAACCTAGAATGACCAACCAACTAATTAAAAAACTTACTGAAATTTTAGAAAAATTTCCCGGTGTCGGCCCCAAAACCGCCGAACGTTTTGTTTTTCATCTATTTAGACAATCATCACAAGAATTAAACGAATTAGCCGCCACTTTACTGGATATTCAAAAAAACATTAAAAGTTGTTCCGCTTGCCAAAATTTTTCCATAACCGACCCTTGTGAAATTTGTGCCGATACGCAGCGCGCCCAGAATGTAATTTGTATAGTTAGCTACCCGCAAGATATTATTGCTCTAGAAAAGGCTAATTCTTTTACAGGCACTTATCACGTGCTTCACGGTAGTGTTAATTTGCCAGAGGCTTCCACTCCGGCCAATTTAAAAATAAAAGAACTGATTGAAAGATTAAAAAAAACCGCCCATAATTTCGGTCTTAAAAATTTAGAAATTATTTTAGGACTGAATGCTAATATGGAGGGCGAAACCACCGCTTTATATTTAACAAAACTGCTCAAGCCTTCCGGAATTAAAATTACGCGTTTAGCCAGAGGACTTCCCCAGGGCAGCGACCTGCAGTACGCCGATGAAATCACCTTGCTTAACGCCTTAAAAGAAAGAAAGGAAGTTTAAAACTTCCTTTCTTTTATTATAAATAAAAATCCATCACTTTGATGATGGGTTTTTAAGAATTATTTAACCAATTTTAGTCACCTTTACTTTAGTGTATTCCTGACGATGGCCGTGGCGACGATTGTATCTGACCTTGCGTTTAAATTTAATCACTTTAACTTTTTTAGAGCGGCCTTGTTCTAAAATTTCAGCCTCCACTTTGGCATCTAAATATGGCTTGCCTATTTCCACGCCGGTTCCATCTTCACTGGCTAAAAGTAAAATTTTATCAAATTTTAACTTAGATTCTTTTTCACCGGCTAATTTTTCTATTTTTAAAATTTGTCCTTCCTGGACAAGGTATTGTTTTCCACCTGTTTGAATTACTGCGAACATATTTAAATTAATTTTCTGTCTCGCCACTTCAAGGGAACTGAAAGTTTTGAGTAAATTATTAGTGAGTCTATTATACTAAATCGATCTTATTTTGTCAACAGTTCTAATGAATCCCCTATTTTAAGCTCATTTTTTTGGCTAAAACCGGCCGCGACCTCTAAAACCAGATTGGCGGGCAAACGCGGTGAATAGACAGGCAAAGGATCCAGCATGGATGGTTTTAAATTAGGGGCGATATCCACTATTTTACCCTCATTTATCCAAATAATGTCAATGGAAAAATTCATATCCTTCATCCAAAAAGCGCGGCGAGAGGCCAGTGGAAAAACAAAAAGCATACCCTGATTTTCCGCTAAGCTTTTGCGTCCACTAAGACCTTTTTGCCAAGCAGCGGGATTTTGCGCCAAATCCACCATTAAAATTTGTCCGCCAATTTTAATTTGCGCCGTAGGCAAATAATACTCTCTAATTTTAAAATAACCTAAAGATAAAACAAAAATCAAAACCAAAATTAGGCCAATAATTTTCCCTAAACTAATTTTTTGACTTAGCATATTTTTTTCCAATTTTATCAACACCCAAACCAATAACAATGGCCAAAATAAAAAGAATTAAAAGAGCCAATAATTTTCCCCGACTTTGCAAAACCAAAGTTAAAATTCCAAAAATAATCGCCAAGAAATAAAACAAAAAAACCGCCTGACGATGAGTTAGGCCGATGCTTAATAAACGATGATGCAGATGAGCTCCATCTCCTAAAAAGGGAGAAGAGCCGATTGACATCCTTTTTAAAACTACAAAAACAATATCAATTAAGGCCAATCCCATTACTAAAAGGGTGGTGGCAATTTTCCCGCCGGCCATAATAGCCAAAATTCCCAGCATAAAGCCGGTAAACAAACTTCCACCTTCGCCCAAAAAAATCTTGGCGGGATGAAAATTAAAAATTAAAAAACCCAGATTGACGGCGGCAAACAAAAAGGCCAACCAGGCAATATCGGCTTGATAAAATTTTTGCGTTAAAGAAAGAAAACCTATCATTAAACTGCCAATTATGGTTAAACCCGCCACCAAGCCGTCTAAACCGTCTAAAATTTTAGTGGTATAAGACATGGCCAACAGCCAAACAAAAACTATTCCGTCAACTAGTAAAAAACGCCCTCCTATTTGCCAAGCTCTGATATTAAATTTTCCGCCCAAAGGATTGGTAATTTCTTTTAAATTAGTGCCCACCAGTACTACCAAAAGGATAGCCAAGAGAGGAAAAATTATTTGGTATTTTGGGGCCAAATTATATTTATCATCAAAAAACCCACCAATCATTAAGATAAAAGAAGCCCAAAAGACAGCTAATATCTGTCCATAAGATAGATGAGTGATAAAATCCGGTTTGAGCCAAAACAACAATAAAAAAACCAAGAAAAAAGATAAAAAAATAGCTCCACCACCCAAAAGTGGCACGGCTTGAGTGTGTACTTTTTTTCCCGCCGCTGTTTCGGGATAATCTAAAATTCTCAAAAAGATGGCCGCTTTTTTAATTAAAAAAGTTAAAACCGAAGAAAGAAAAAAAGCTAAAATTATTAACCAAAATAAAAGCGACATATTATTTATAAGTTATCAAAAAAAAGCTTTCTGTGCAATTTTTTAAAAAAGAAAAGAAAAGCTTTTTATAAACCAAATTTATTTACTTTTACTTACTTTAAAGCCACATTGGTGCCCACTGGACTAAAATATTCCACTTTATCGGGAGTGACCATATTTAAATTCTTGATTTTCTCTTGAATGTTCTCCAAAGATTGAGCCGCCGCCGCCTGTACTTCTAATTTCTGATTCAAATTTTTTAAGGAAGTAATTTGATTTTGCAAGTCTTTTATAAGAAAGCCGCGGTTGGATAAGGAGTTAACTTGCCAAAAATAAGCCAAACCAAAAATAAAACAACCCAAGAAAAGCCAAATCCTAAATTTTTCTAATTTATGAAAAACTAAATTGGCGGCAGTGGCTTTAGGAAGTTTAGAGTAGATCATACTAAATTTTCTCAATTATTCTTAGTTTGGCACTGCGACTGCGAGGATTCTTTTTTAACTCCTCGGCAGAGGCAGTAATGGGTTTTTTATTTATAATTTTTATTTTTCCCTGCAAAGCAGATTTCTGAAAAAAATTTTTAACGATTCTGTCTTCTAAAGAATGGAAGGTAATCACTGCTAGACGGCCGTTTGAATTAAGCGCCTCCAAGGCCTGCGGCAAAGTTTCTTCTAAATTCTTCAATTCATCATTAACGGCAATTCGCAAAGCTTGAAAAATTTTAGTAGCGGGATGCAAGCGGTTTTGTTTTTTTTCCTCCCCTGTAAGTTCTAATAAATCCCCTACTATGGCAAATTTTTTCTTTTTTCTTCTTTCTACTATTTGTTCTGCCCAAAAGCGCCATTTTTTTTCTTCACCGTAGATTCTTAAAATTCGGCCGATTTCCTCTTCTGACCAGGTGTTTAAAATCTCCGCGGCTGTAATACTTTCTCCTCCCAAACGCATATCCAAAGGTTCATCTTGTCTTTGAAAGCTAAACCCTCGGCCTGATTCTTCAAACTGCGTGGTTGACCAACCCAAATCAAGTAAAATACCTTGCACTGAAGTAAAATTATGACTTGTCAAAATATTCTTTAAATGAACAAAATTATCATTAACTAAAATTGCGGTTTTAAACTTTTCTCTGGCTCGCGCAAAATTTTCTTCATCTACATCAATGGATAAAAGTTTTCCTGATTGACCTATTTTTTTTAAAATCTCCGCACTGTGTCCGCCATCGCCCAAAGTGCAATCCACTGCCTTATCCCCGTCTTTTAAATTTAATCCTTCTACGGCTTCCTGTAATAAAACGGTAATGTGCATATTAAATTCCTAGTTCCCCCATTCTTTCGGCAATTTCTTCACTTTGTTTTTCTGTATTTTGTTTATATTTTTCCCAGGCTTCTTCGTCCCAAACTTCTAAACGGCTGTACAAACCAGTCACCACCACTTGCTTTTTTAATCCGGCGTATTTGTTTAAATAGTCTGGAACAATCACTCGGCCTTGTTTATCCATTTTTACATCCATAGCACCCGAAAGCATAAGCCTGGCAAACGCTCTGCTATTAGCTTGGCTTAAGGGCAAAGCGGTAATTTTTTCTGCAAGATTCTTCCATTCTTTTTTAGAAAAAACAAACAAACAACTATCAAGTCCGCGCGTGATAACAGCTCCATCTTTTAATTCCAACCTAAATTTCACGGGAATAGCCAGCCGTGATTTATCATCTACTGCGTGATGAAATTCCCCAATAAACATAATTAAGTCTAGGCGGGCGGACCTTTTATTTTCCACTTATCCCCACTTTCCCCCACCTGAAGTATATTATACACCACTCTTAAGCATTTTTCAACCATGATCAATTTTTATCAGTAATCTTTTTTAGCTTAATTTAGATTAAAAATTTATTAATTTTTAAATTTACTATTAGGCTGTGGATAAATAAAAAAACCGCTACCTAAAAAGATAGCGGGGACTGTTCATTCTTTTATATTTCCATACTCGCCCCTAAGGCCGGTACTTCTACGGAAAGATTAAAATCCTGCTTAATTTTTTCTTGTAAAACCCCGGCTTGTTCAGAATCACCATGTGTTAAAAAAATTTTCCCGGGCATTTTTTTGGCTTCTTTAATCCAAGATAGCAATTTTTTTTGATCAGCGTGGGCGCTGTAAGCCCCAATGGCTTTTACTTCGGCTCTTACCTCCACATCTTGATTATAAATCCTGACTTTTTTTTCTCCATTTAAAAGACGGCGGCCCAAAGTACCCCGCGCCTGATAAGAAATAATAAGCAGTCTGGATTTGGGATCGGAAAGGTATCTCACCAAATGATGCAAAATTCTTCCACCATTCATCATACCCGAACCGGCAATAATAATCTTAGGAGGCCCAACCTCATTGATGCTTTTAGAATCTTCCGGCGTCTTAGTAATTCTTAAACCGACAAAATTAAATAAATCATCACCGTGACCAATCAAATACCTTGCCGCTTCATCAAAATATTTAGCATATCTTTTATAAACTTGGGTGGCGTCAGCGGCCAGAGGGCTGTCTAAAAAAATCGGCACTTGCGGAATTAATTTGTTATTTAACAAATTATTGATTTCGTATAAAATTTCTTGCGTGCGTTCCAAAGAAAAAGCCGGAATCATCAACGTGCCGCCGCGTTTCATGGTTTCCACAATGGCCTCTTGCAAAACAAAAATGCGACGCTCGGGATCTTCGTGATTGATATTGCCATAAGTGGATTCCAAAATTAAATAATCAGCTTCGCCCAAATTGGCGGTTTCCCTAACAATGGGCACATGGGTATTGCCCACATCGCCGGAAAAAATTATTTTCTTGCCTTCACTCTCCAAAACAATAAAACACGAGCCTAAAATATGCCCGGCATCTTTAAAAGTAAAAAAAACCTCTTCGGCCAATTTGTGCTTTTCCAGATAATCAACATTTTTAAAAAGCTTCACGGTTTCTTCAACATCATCTTGATTATAAAGTAATGGTATGCCATTTTTCTTTTGGTTGTAAAGCATAATTTCCAGCGCATCCAAAAGGACTAAACGAGTTAATTCTTTGGTGGCCGGATTGGCATAAATAACGCCCTTAAAACCCTCTTTAATAAGTTTAGGCAAACGACCTGTGTGATCCAAGTGGGCGTGAGTTAAAATTACCGCCTCAATTTCTGCCGGATTAAAAGGAAAGGCATTCCAGTTGCGATCTTCATTAAATTCTCCACCCTGAAACATGCCGCAATCAATTAAATATTTTTTGTTGTTGGTTTCTAGTAAATAACAAGAACCAGTTACTTCCCCTGCTGCACCACAAAAAGTTAAACGCATAAAATTATTTAGATGAATAAAAGCCTTCAGTTAGTTCTTTCATTATACAAAAAACCACCCAACTTGTTAAAGCCGGGTGGGAGGAAACTAACTATTTACAATTGTCAACAGGGCAGAGCCAACTTCTGAACTCTTCAAAATGGACAATGCAATTTTGCGGACAACAAATGTTTCGACTAATACTTAAGCGCTCTTCGGCTAGCACCATAGTGCCGTTTGCTTCAACAGGAGGACGGTAGCAAAAGAAACCGCCATTAAGATCGTTCGATCTGTCTGCAGGTTCCATGCCACAAGGACAACAGACAAACCAATTCTCATAAAATTCGCGGCAATTTTCTATGCCTTGGATATCCTTGATCTCGCGAGTAGCAAAAGGCTTGTTGATACAGCCATCGTCGCCAATAATTACATCAACAAACCGTGGTTCGTCATCTGGATTGGCGATAAGGGCGCTGATGATTGAGGCGTTAGCCCCTTCCACTACCGGTTCAATGTCAATAACAGATTCTTGCGACTCCAGGGTTCCTTCAGCTTGAATTAACTGATTAAAATGAGCAGATCTTATTTTACCCAGACGGATGACAAGGGCAATAACAGCCACCGCAAAACAGGCTACTCCAATCAAAAATAAAGCGTTTTGAACTACTCGTTTCATGATTTCACCTATCCTTGCCTTTTGGCAATGGTTTTATCCGTGAACCTCACGGATAAGGTGCGGCCAAATTAGCCAACAATTGTTTTTTATCATTATAGTTGAATAAAGTCAAGGATTCTGCTAAAATATATCCATCTATGGATGAATCCCAACCAATCATTCGCGATTTCACTCCTTCACCAATTGAAGAACCGCCTCTTAAAAACCGGCGCTCTTGTCTTTGGAGAGCCTTTACCTTAATTTTAACACTGGGTATTTTAGCCATTCTTATTTTTAGTTTTATCAGTATTTTTTACAGCGGCCCTACTATTAAAAGAATGGCAGTACTACCCGACCTTTTTCCTACTGATATTCCTTTATATCGTTTTGACGACCGCAACTCTATCCAATATCAGGACGCCAAAGAAAATGACACTTTTTTTAATCGTCTTTCCCAAATACCCAAATATATCTTTGGTCCTCTTATTTTAAAATTCAATCCTAATTTTTCACCAGAACAAAAAATTCTACACAATAATATAGCTCTTTCCAATACACTTAAATGGAGCGAAATCAAAATAATTTTACAACCGGCCTCTGACAGCAGTCTTGATATTGCCGAAATTGAATGGGAAAACATTAATGAAGTGCCAAGAAAAATAAAAGATTTTTATAAAAAAAATTTAGTTAGCCAAGATTACCAAGTTAAAGAAGAAAATAAAAATGGCGGGAATTTTTATCTTTCCTTTACTAAAGAAAAAACCAGCGGGGAACTGTTTATTACGGACGATCAAGACAAAAATAAAACTCAAAGAATTACACTTAAAGTAAACTTCTCCAATCAAAAATGATTTGGAAAAAATTTTTCAACAGTCAAACCGAAACCGTCACCGGGGCGGCCATAATTTTGGGAGCCACTACCTTAGCCTCCCGTCTTTTGGGTTTTATACGCGATCGAGTTTTAGCTCATTATTTTGGCGCGGGAGATATTGTTGACGTCTATTATGCCGCTTTTAAAATACCGGACTTAGCCTATAATCTTATAATTTTAGGGGCTTTTTCTGCTGGTTTTATTCCGATTTTCAGCAAATTATTTAATCGGAGTTTTTTAAAAAATAAAAAAGATGAAGCTTGGCGATTAGTAAATAACGCCATCAATACTTTGGGTATTTTTTTAATTTTTTTAACCATTATCTTAATTATTCTCGCTCCCCTTCTAGTGCCTTTGATTGCGCCGGGATTTAGTGAAGAAAAGCTTACTCTGACAATAAAAATGACTCGCGTCATGCTATTGAGCCCCTTACTTTTAGGATTGTCCACGGTAGTGGGCGCAGTTTTGCAGTCCCTAAAAAATTTCTTCATCTACTCCCTTTCGCCAATGATGTACAATGTTGGTATTATTATTGGAGCCGTGATTTTTGTACCCTTACTAGGCAACGCGGGATTGGCTTGGGGAGTAATTTTGGGAGCGCTTTTACATTTTTTAATACAACTCCCATCTTTATTTCATGCCGGTTATGCTTATTTTTGGCTATTCAATTTTAAAGATAAAAATCTTTTAAATGTAATAAAACTGATTATACCCAGAACCTTGGGTTTAGCAGCTGGACAGCTTAATGCCATTGTAATGACGGTTTTTGCCTCAACCTTGGCCGTAGGCAGTGTAGCTGTTTACAATTATGCCTTTAATCTGCAATCTTTGCCTTTGGGACTAATCGGCATTTCTTTTGCCGTCGCGGCTTTTCCTACACTCTCGGAACTGGCGGCCAAAGGAGACAAAGAAAAAATTATTTCTACTTTTTCTTCCACCACCCGGCAAATTTTATTTTTTACCATTCCCTTAATGATTTTATTTTTAATGTTGCGGGCGCAAATTGTGCGCGTGGTTTTGGGAACGGGAGCTTTTGATTGGGATGCCACAATCAAAACCTCAGACACGTTGGCTTTTTTTACTTTAAGCCTTTTTGCCCAATCGCTGATTCCTCTTTTGGCTCGCTCTTTTTACGCTTTAGAAGACACAATTACCCCTTTCATTTCCGGTTTAATTTCCGTAGGTCTAAATATTATTGTCGCTTGGCAAATTACCAAAGGTAACTTTGGAGTTGAAGGATTGGCCTTGGCTTTTTCTTTAGGAAATTTAGTAAATTTTATTCTGCTTTGGGTGTTATTGCGTATTCGTTTAAAAAATCTTGACGAAACAAATATTTTGCCCGCGGTATATAAAATGAGCGCAGCGGCAATCTTAATGGGGTTAACCGTTCAAGCTTTAAAACAGGTTGGGGATGTATTTTTAGACACCCACACTTTTCTAGGAATTTTAAGCCAAGCTCTCTTAGCCGGCCTGGGAGGATTAATAATTTATATTCTGGTAGGATTACTATTAAAAAATAAAGAAATGCAAATTTTTATTAACGTCATCAAAAAAAGACTTATTCGTCGTCCCGCCGTAGCCCTTGATGTTTCCGAAATAAATAAGTAAAATGGTTGGACTGAAAAAGAAACTGTTTTTTATGGATAATATCAGAAATTTCTGCATTATTGCCCACATCGATCACGGCAAATCAACTTTAGCCGACAGACTTTTGGAATTTACCGGAACAGTAAGTAAGCGCGAAATGAAAGCGCAAATTTTGGATTCCATGGACTTGGAACGTGAACGCGGCATTACCATTAAATTAACTCCGGTTAGAATGGACTATACCTTACGGGGAAAAAATTATATTTTAAATTTAATTGATACTCCCGGGCACGTGGACTTTAATTATGAGGTTTCACGTTCACTCGCCGCCGTAGAAGGTGCCATCCTGCTTGTTGACGCCACCCAAGGAGTGCAAGCCCAGACTATTGGCAATCTTTACTTGGCCTTAGATCAAAATCTAACCATTATTCCGGTTATTAATAAAATTGATTTGCCTTCGGCCAAAATTGTAGAAACCAAACAAGAAATAATTAATTTGATCGGTTGCAAGGAAGAAGACATTTTGTCTGTCTCTGCCAAAACAGGTGAAGGAGTGGAAAAAATATTGCAAAAAGTGGTGGAAATTATACCCTCGCCCAAAGGAGCTTTAGACAAACCCTTACGCGCTTTAATTTTTGATTCTGTTTATGATGACTATCGGGGAGTAGTGGCTTATGTAAGATTAATTGACGGCAGAGCTACGCGGGGAAACAAAATTTTTTTTCAAGCCACTGAAAAAGAAAGCGATATAATAGAAGTGGGATTTTTTAAGCCAAAATACAGTGCCTCCAGCCAAATCTCGGCTGGAGAAATTGGCTACATTGTTACGGGATTCAAAAATATTGAAGGCTGCCGTGTGGGAGATACCATAGTCTTAAAAGAAACTAAAAATGTAGCATCCTTGCCAGGCTATAAAGAGGTTAATCCAATGGTTTTTGCCGGCGTTTTTTGCCAACAAGGCAACGACTTTGAACGTTTACGCGAGGCGATTTTAAAATTAAAACTTAATGATTCCGCCCTTACATTTGAAGCCGAGCATTCTCCTGCTTTGGGTTTTGGTTTTCGCTGCGGTTTTTTAGGACTCTTGCATTTGGATATTTTTAGAGAAAGGTTAGAACGCGAATATAACTTAAAAATCATCATTACCGTTCCGTCCGTAGCTTATAAAGTAACTAAAACGGACGGGGAAAAAATAATTATTAAAAGTCCGCAAGAATTACCCGACCCCACCAACATTAAACAAATAGAAGAACCTCTGGTAAAAGCCGACATTGTCTCACCCAAAGAATTTATTGGCGCTATCATGCAATTGGTGCAAGAAAAACATGGTACTTACACTAATACGGAATATTTAGACTCCAATCGCGCTATTTTGCATTATCAAATTCCTCTAGCTTCTATTTTGGTTGATTTTTATGACCGTTTAAAAAGTATTTCTTCCGGCTACGCTTCTTTAAATTATGAACTTTCCGCTTATCAGTCGGCCAAAGTAGTAAAATTAAAAATAGTTGTAGCCGAGGAAGAAGTAGAGGCTCTTTCTTCTTTGGTATATGAAGAAGAAGCCTATCGCGCAGGAAGAGTTGTGGTAGAAAAATTAAAAGCCAGCCTGCCACGACAAATGTTTGAAATCAAGATTCAAGCTGGCATAGGTAGCAAAGTTTTAGCCGCCGAAAGAATCCCCGCTATGCGCAAAGACGTCTTGGCTAAAATGTCCGGGGGCGATTGGACGCGTAAAATGAAACTTTTGCAAAAACAAAAAGCCGGTAAGAAAAAAATGCTGGCCAAAGGAAGGGTGGAAATACCCAGTGAAACCTATCTGGCTATTTTAAAAAGATAAAATAAATTCATATGAAAAGAAAAAAATTAATCAAAATCTTTTGGATGTTTTTAACTGTCATTGTAGTTTTTGGCATGTTGGCTTGGACAATCGGCCCGGCTTTTAGATAAAATTTATGCAAAAAATCTGGCGGGTGGCGGAATCCCTTACCGAAGAGTTTAAAAAACAATTTCCCGAAATACCGGAGGTAGTTTTGCAATTACTTCACAATCGCAATCTTTTAACGCAAGAAAAAATTGATGAATTTCTTTATCCTGATTATTCTCAAGATGTTTTTGACCCTTATCTTTTTAAGGATATGGTTTCAGCCGTGAATAGAATCTTTCAAGCCATAGAAAAAAATGAGTTAATAATTGTCCATGGCGATTATGATGCTGATGGTGTTTGCGCTTCTGTCATTTTAATCTCCACCCTCAAGGCTCTAGGCGCCAAACGCGTGGACGTCTTTTTACCTGATCGCGATTTAGACGGATATGGCATTAATAAAAATACGATAGAAATTATCGCTTCGGCCGGAGCTAAACTTCTACTGTCTTGCGACTGTGGTATTTCTAACAAAGAAGAAATCTCTCTGGCCCAAAGCAAAGGTGTTGATGTAATTATTACCGACCATCATAATGTACCGGAAACCTTACCGCCAGCCGTGGCAATCATTCATCCTAAGGTGCCCGGAGAAACTTATCCGGACAAAGGATTATCCGGAGGTGGAGTGGCTTTTAAACTAGTTCAAGCTCTTTTAAAAGACAAGCGCGCCGCGGCTCACTGGCAAATAAAAGACACTCGCGAAATGCATGAAAAGTGGCTTTTAGATTTAGTGGCAATTTCCAGTGTAGCCGATATGGTTCCCCTACTTGGTGAATCCCGAACTCTTACCAAATATGGCTTAATTGTTCTTAACAAAACCAAAAGAATCGGCCTGAAAGAACTTTTAGAAATCTGCGGATTAAACAAAAATCAAGAAAATAAAGACAACTCCCGCAGACTCTTTACATCTGACATAGGCTTTAAAATTGCCCCGCGCATCAATGCGGCCGGAAGAGTTAAACACGCCAATGGCGCTTTTCAACTTTTAAATACCGAGGATAAAGACGAGGCCAAAGAATTGGCCAGAGAATTAAATGTTAACAACCAAGAGCGCCAACAGATAACGGAAAAAATGGTTAACGAGGCTAAATTACAAATTAAGGAAACTGACCAAACAAATGAACCGATTATTTTTGTAATTAAAAAGGATTGGCCAGTGGGTCTAATTGGTCTTATTGCTTCCAGGCTTTGCAACGAATTTTACAAACCAGTCATCATCATGACGGATAAAGATGGGCAAATTCATGGATCAGGACGCAGTATTGAAGAAATCAATATCATGGAAAAAATGATTGAATTAAACGAATTGTTTAGCAAATATGGCGGACATCCCCAAGCCTGCGGTTTTACTTTAAAAAATTCAAGGGCAGAAACATTAAAAAAGTTTGAATCTTTATTTTTAGAAATGGTGAAAAAAGAAGTAATAAATAAGAAAATAATTCCGGTTCTTAAAATTGATACGGAAGTAAAATTAGAAGATGTTAATTGGGATTCTTATGATTTACTACAAAAATTTGAGCCTTTCGGGCAAAATAACCCTGAACCAAAATACTTAGCGAAAAATCTAACCATTGCCAGCGTGGAACCAGTGGGCAACAATGGCAGACACTTAAAACTTTTAGTACGACAACATACTTTTGAACATCGTAAAATGATTGGTTTTTGTTTTGGCGACGAAAATATCAAAGGTCAAAATTGGTGTCAAGTTTTAAAACCAGGAGATTCGGTGGATGCGGTTTTTGAGGTATCCGTTAACGAATGGAATGGCAACAGGGAATTACAATTAAAATTAGTAGATTTAAAACTAAATCAACCAATACAATAAATATGCAATTATTTATTTATACAGATGGAGGCGCTAGAGGTAACCCTGGTCCGGCCGCCGCCGGAATAGTAATCAAAAATGTTTCGGGAGAGACCATTTCCTCTTTTGGAGAATATCTGGGTGAAACAACTAATAACCAAGCCGAATATCGAGCTTTAATTTTTGCCTTAGAAAAATCAATGGAACTTGGCGGGTCAGAAATTACCTGTTTTTCTGATAGTGAATTAATGGTTAAACAACTTAATCATGAGTATAAAATACGCAACGTAGATTTAGCTCCGCTTTTTCTTAAAATTCATAATCTATCAATCAAATTTAAAAAGATTTCCTTTCATCATATTGTTAGGGAAAAAAATAAAGAAGCGGACAAATTAGTCAACCAAATTTTAGATAAGATTTAAAAAAGGGGGCCGTTAAGGCCTCCCCCTGCAATATCTTGCTATTTTATTCCTCCACTTGTTCAAGGGTCTGTGTCCAAACTCTTTTTTGAGCCGCCCTCTGGTCCCGAGTTTTTGGCTTGGTGCGCGTAGCTCTACTACTTTTAAATGGATGACAGGTAATAATGATGACAATGGGCTTGCCTTCCTTATCCTCAGTATAACGCAGAACAAAAATCAAAGGAGCGCGCCGACTCTTATCTTCCATGGCATAAAAATGACCTTGGCGACCATAACGACGCTGTCTTTCCTCTGAATTACGTAATTCACCAAACTCCAGACTATAGCTTTGAAGCAAACGCGACAACATTTCTTTTTCGGCGTCTTCTTTTGTGGCATAATTCTTTCCCAAACGAGCCCTATACTTTATAAAACGACTTAAAGCATGAATAGTAGGTTTTATTCTGACGGCATTGATTAAAGGAAAAATCACCTTTAATTCTTGCGTAGCTGAGTCAAAGCCAAAGATCAAAGGCCAAAGTCCGCGATTTAAGAACCTATATTCCAATCCGGCAACTGGCTGACACTCTGGAAAACCGTCCCAGAAATCAGCGGTCGCCTGGTGGCTCTGTTCCAAGAGATGAAGCAAATCCCCACTTGCCTCATTGGCTCGCAGATTTACACCAATGTTTTTTAAGAATGCAATACAAGATTCAAACCAGCCCTTAGTGCATTTCAAAAAAGGATTAGAGTTTCTTGTCTCGGCCTCCATAATATCACCCGTGTAAAGAGTTTTTTAAAGACCACAGTTTAAAAGCTACCAGGATTTGCTTTTCTTGTCAAGAAAATGATAAGATTAAATAATCAAACTTATCTTATAAATTAAAATATGGTGTAAAATGATGTTTAAAATTTTATCTAATTTAAGCAAAAATTATGTATACCCATAACTTAAAAAGTTTTGATGCTGATATTTATAACTTCATTCAATGTGAAAAAAATCGCCAAAAAAATCACTTGGAAATGATTCCCTCGGAAAACTTTGTCTCTCCGGCGGTACTGGAGGCTTTGGGATCTGTTTTAACCAATAAATATTCGGAGGGCTACCCGGGCAAACGTTACTATGGTGGCTGCGGTTTTATAGATCAAGTAGAACAATTAGCCATAGACAGAGCCAAACAATTATTTGGGGCCGAACATGTCAATGTTCAGCCACTTTCCGGAGCACCAGCCAATATCGCGGTTTATTTTGCTCTTTTAAAACCAGGAGATACAATTTTAGGCATGGATTTATCTCATGGTGGACATTTAACTCACGGACATCCGGTTACCTACATGGCTCAAATTTTTAATTTTGTGCGTTATAAAACCAACGCCGAAGGATTAATTGATTTGGACAATTTAAGGAAAATGACGCAAGAACATAAGCCTAAATTAATTTTAGTTGGTTATTCCGCCTACTCTCGTGAAATTGAATATCAAAAAATTAAAGAAATCGCCGACGAGGTGGGAGCCATAACCATGGCTGATGTAGCCCATATTGCCGGCATGATTGCCGGCGGAGTCATGAATAATCCCGTACCCATTTTTGATGTAGTAACCACCACCACTCACAAAACCTTACGTGGCCCACGCGGCGGCATGATTATGTGTAAAGAAAAACTGGCTAAAAATATAGACAAGGCTGTTTTCCCAGGCTTTCAAGGAGGTCCCCATGAAAATAACATTGCAGCCAAAGCCGTGGCCTTTAAAGAAGCCCTACAGCCGGAATTTAAAGATTATGTTTTGCAAATTAAAAAAAATATCAAAATTTTAGAGCGTGAATTTTTAATCAAAAACTATAAATTATGTTTTGGCGGATCTGACAATCACTTGCTTTTAATTGATGTGACGAATAAGGGACTGAGCGGCAAAGAAGCTCAAAATGCCTTAGATAAGGCCGGTATTACGGTAAATAAAAATATGATTCCGGACGACCCCCGCTCTCCCATGGATCCATCCGGTATAAGACTAGGCACTCCCGCCATCACCACCAGAGGCATGAAGGAAAAAGAAATGGAAAAAATAGCCGGATGGATTGAACTGGCAATTACCAATCACCAAAATGAGGCCATTTTGAATGATATAAAAAATCAAGTAAAGGAATTAACCGAAAATTTTCCGCTGTACCCAACTTTATGAAAAGACAAAAGCGCAACACGCGCTTGATTTTCTTTGTTATATTTAGTTTTCTGGCTATTTCTTTAGTATTATGGCAGTGGCATGTAACCAGCGCTGAAATTAAAAAAACTGAATTTCTAACTGTAGTTACACCAACGGAAAAGGAAACAAAAACCAAACCACCAGAGCAAGCAGTTAAAGCGATTTATTTAACCGCCTATTCTGCCGGTAATCCCAAAAAAATTGAGGAAATGATTGATTTGGTTAACAAAACAGAATTAAACGCCGTGGTAATTGATATTAAAGATTACAGCGGTTTAGTGCTTTATAACACAAAAGTGGGGCTGGCCAATAAATTAGGTTTAAAAGATGTGCGCATTAAAAATCTGCCGGATCTTATTAAAAAATTACATGATAAAAAAATCTACGTTATAGCCAGACAAACTCTTTTTCAGGATCCCATTTTAGCGGAAAAAAGACCGGAGTGGGCACTTAAAGATAAAAATGGTAAAATTTGGCGCGACAAAATGGGTCTTTCTTGGGTAGATATGACTAACAAATATGTTTGGACTTATAATCTGCAAATTGCCAAAGAGATGGCCGATCTGGGTTTTGATGAAATTAATTTTGACTATATACGCTTTCCCAGCGATGGACAGATTAAAAATATAGTTTATGATACCCCTAAAAAAAAGTATGAAATTATAGCTGATTTTTTTCACTTTCTAAATAAAGAAATGAAGGGTGAACCAATCTGGACTTCCGTGGATTTATTTGGCCTAACAATGGAGCACCGGGACGATATGGGTATAGGACAAAGAATAGTTGATGCCGTTAATGAGGTTGACTATATTTGCCCCATGATGTATCCCTCGCACTATTATCCCGGACATTTAAATTTTACTAATCCGGCTGATCATCCTCAAGAAGTCATTGCCAATGGCATAACCAAAGGTTTGCCGTTTTTCACCAATACTCGAGCCAAATTCCGACCCTGGCTCCAAGCTTTTAATTTAGGCGCTACTTATGGCGCAGAAAAAATTAGAGCACAGATTGACGAAGTGGAAAAAAATTCCTCTTACGGCTGGATGCTGTGGAACGCAAGCAATAAATATACAACAGCCGGTTTAAGACTGGAGTAAACACCATTCTTTACTTTTAGTCATTTTTAGGCTACAATGTCAATCCATGAATATTATAGATGGCAAAAAAATTGCCCAAAAAATAAGGAAGGATCTTAAGAAAAAAATTCTTCTGTCCCCCATCAAGCCGGGTCTGGGAGTTATTTTAGTTGGCAATGACCCAGCCTCTAAGCTTTATGTCTCTTTAAAAGAAAGAGCCTGCCGGGAAGCAGGAATAAAATTCAAAAAAATTTTATTCCCCGCCAAAATTTCCACTGAAAAAATAATCAAACAAATAGCGCTTCTAAATCGTTCAAAATCCATACACGGAATTATTGTCCAACTACCCCTGCCTCTTCATTTGCCCACAAATAAAATTATCGACACTATTGACCCATTAAAAGACGTGGACGGTTTTCATCCTAAAAATATTCAAAAAATAATGGGGGGTAAAAAAATAGTGGAACCTGTTTTAACAAAAGCCATCTGGCAATTAATAAGAACTGCTTTAAAAAATAAAAATGGCCAGGGTCTTAAATGTGCCATTCTTGGCAAAAGCGACGTTTTTTTGTTCCCTTTACAAATAATTCTTAAAAATAAAGGTTTGGATGTTGATCGCTTTAATCTTAAAAATATTAAAGTTAAAAATTTAAAAAAATATGATATTGTGGTAGTGGCTGTAGGCCGACCCGATTTTTTAAATGGCTCGATGTTTAAAAAGGGGGCAATTGTTATAGATGTTGGCATAAATAAATCAAAAAATGGTCAAATAATTGGTGATGTTAATTTCTCAACAACCCTTTCAGTTAAAGGCTGGATCACTCCTGTTCCAGGAGGTGTAGGGCCCTTAACCGTGGCGATGCTTTTAGAAAATACATATCTTTTGTTTAAAAAGCAATATGGTCTTCACAAGTCATAGCGAGGAGGAAACTCAAAAATTGGGAAAAAAAATTGGGAAAAAATTGCCAACAGGCTCAATCTTGCTTTTAAAAGGAAATTTGGGATCTGGCAAAACAACTTTTTTAAAAGGTTTGGCTAAAGAATTGGGAATTAAAAAATCCTTGCGTAGTCCTACTTTTAATCTAATGCGAGTTTATCATCTTAAAAAAAACTCAAGAATAAAAAGCTTCATCCACCTAGACTGTTACAGAATTAAAAATCTTCAAGAAATAATTGAAATTGGCTTATTTGATTATTTAGACGAAAAACAAACTCTCGCGGCAATTGAATGGCCGGAAAAAATTGCAACCCAACTTAAAAAATATAAAACAAAAAAAATTCTCTTTAAGGTTTTGAGTGAAAATAAAAGAAAAATTAGTTACTAATTAAAAAATCAGCCTTTTTCAAGGCTGATTTTTTAATTTTATTCTTTTTCGTGATTTTTTATTTCAATTTCACTCAAAAGAACGTTTTCTACATAAATGCCACGGGGATAAAAAATTCTTTCTAACTCATTTTTTAATTCTGTTTCAGTAGCATCACGTTTGCTGGAGACAATGTCCTGGTAACTATAACGAGAAGCAATCAACCTAAATCTACTCCTAATAGTAGGCCGCACAATTTTTTCCACAAAATCTTCTCCGATTGTCTGCCAAATCGCAGGAATTTGATGAACATCTAAGCGTAATAAAACAGTTCCTTCAATACTAATTTTTTTACCATCCAAAGTAGAGGCATTCACAGGAACATCACCCATGGCCTTTTCATTTTCCAAATTAAAATCTTTGCGGATACCATATTCTAAAGTTTGAGTATTAAATAATTTGGCCTTTTGCCAAAAAGGAATTTTCAAATGCAAACCGGGGGCTAAAACTTTTTTTAAAACTCCCCTGCCCAAATCATAAACACAAGCTACATATCCTGGCGGCACATAAATAAAAAGACCACGCAAAACATCCTCCATTACAAAATTATACATTAACTTATCCAATGAATCAGCGGCCATATAAAAATTATTAATTTTAATCTACTTCCGAGCCTTTTTCTGGGGCAAACATCCCCTTAAACAGGGACAAAAAATAAGAAAAAGCCAAAGAAGTTAAAATAAATATTGACTTAACCATAGGCAAAGCCCACAGTAATAAAAAACTCATTATGGGAAAGAAAATAGCATAAAGCTGTTCGGAACGATTCGGTTTAACTTTTCTTTGTATCAAATAATTTTCTGCAAATAAAACCAAACCAACAACGGCCGCCCAGCGCCAGTCTCTGATCCCAAGTTCAAAACCGTAAAACTGGGTATAAATTATTTCCGGCTTTTCCACTGTAGGATAAAGAACATTCAATTTATACCTAGCAATTCCACCAATAAAAACCTGATATAAAAGAACCAACATTAAGGCTTGAATAGCTAGAACTAAAATTTTAGCCCAAGGATTTACTTTACTTTTCTTTAATAACTCTCTAACTTTTTCTTTTAAAGCCTCGGGGTCTTTTTTATAATCCTTTTGCATTTCCCCCACTTTTTCCGATAATTTATTATATTTAATCTTGTTTCTTTCGGAAACAATGCTAAAAGGCAATAAAACCAAACGCAATCCTATGGTTAAAATTATAACAGCATAGCCCAAATTTTCTTTAGCCGGTCCATTATAAAGCCAGATTAAGGCATTAAAAACCGGTATATAAAGCCAATTTGTCCAAATATAGCCTAAAAAATCCATATTAATAATAATATACCATATTTTAAGTTTAAAGGCAATTTCTTCGTTCTTGTTTTTCCCAATTTTTAATCTATTCTTGCCTCAAGGCATTTACAGGATCCATTAAGGAAGCTCGACGAGCTGGAGTTAGGCCGAAAATTAAACCGACGGTTAAGGAAAAAGTTATTGCTACAATAATGCCGATCGCAGACAAATTAAAACCTAAAACAAAACCTTGGGAGGCAGCAACCAACGAGATTGTATAAACTAATAAAATACCAACTAAAATACCCGCTAAACCGGCAACAAGGGTCATTACTAAGGATTCAAACAAAAACTGTAAAAAAATATCCCGATTGGTTGCTCCAACGGCTTTGCACAAACCTATTTCATAAGTTCTTTCTGAAACAGTTACATACATGATATTCATAATACCCACCCCACCCACCAAGAGAGAAACTGCCACTAAAGCCAAAAGTAAAATAGCCAATCCATCAAAAATTTGATTGATTGTTTCTTGAGCTTCAGCCATAGTGGTGGCGGAAAAATCATCCTTATTGGGATCGGTAATGTTGTGACGACGTCGCAAAAGACTAGTAATTTCGTCGGCCGTATCTTCGGCTTTTTTTTGATCTTTTACCACTAAACTGATAAATAAAACATGATCCACACCTAAAATTTGTTTTTGCAAAGTTTTTACCGGAATGTAAATAACACTATCCATATCCATAAAACCGGAAGCCCCTTGTTTAGCTAACACACCAATTACGCGATAATTAACGCGATTGAGCTTAATATTTTTCTCCAAAGGATATGTCTCGCCGAATAATTTATCTTTAACTGTGGAACCCAAAACCACCACTTTAGCCAAACCATCATTTTCTTCTTTAGAAAAGAAACGTCCATCCGACAGAATCATCTTGTTTACTTTTAAAAAATCTTCGCTCGCTCCCCACAACATCGTCTTTTTTATTTGATCTTGATAACTGGATAATTCTTGCCCGGTAAGCCCGGGAGAAACAGCTTCTACATTTTTAAGTTTAGCAATGGCTTCGGCATCATCAAGAGTTAGAGTGGTTATGGTTATTCCGGTGGCCATCCCTATAGCATTCTGGGTTGAATTTTTTTTAGTTGCGGGAACTTTAACTTCCACCTGAATTAAATTGGGTCCAAAAATTTCTAATTGTCCGGAAACAAATTTTTTTAAAGAATTACCGGCAGACATTACTACAATTACCGCTATAATACCAATAGAAATACCCAAAATTGTTAAAACACTGCGTATTTTATTTTTAACTAAAGATTTCAACGCTGATTTAATTAAATATATTTTATTCATAGCGCAGAGCCTCAACAGGCTCTAAGCGAGCCGCTTTTCTGGCAGGATAGACACCGAAAATCAAACCAACTAAAAAGGAAACTCCAAAACCTAAAATAATTGACTGCAAAGAAACCACAAACTCCCAACTGTAACCCAGGCTTTTAACTATTAAGGAGGTTAAAAACGATAAAAAAATGCCAATTACAATACCAATCAAACCAGACAAGGAAGAAATAAAAATTGTTTCGGCCAAAAATTGACGTAAAATATTCTTATAAGTAGCTCCCACTGCTTTACGCAGACCTATTTCTCTTATCCTTTCATTAACGGCCACCAACATAATATTCATAATGCCAATTCCGCCAACCAACAACCCTAATCCGGCAATAGCGGCCATAAATAAACGCAAAGCGTCAGTGACAGAACCCAGTGTTTGAAGAGCCTGCGCCTGATTCCTTACGCTAAAATCATCTTGTTCCGGATTGGCTATATCATGTCTTTCGCGCAAAAGTTGTTTAATTTGCTCAACCGCGTCATCAATATGATCTTCACTATCCACCTTGGCTCTAATAAAGGAAACGTGTTTAATACCGAGCATTATTTTTTGAGCCGTAAATAAAGGGACAAAAACTTGGCTATCATAATTTTGAAAACCAGAAGAACCGCGTTTCTTCAAAACGCCTATCACTCTAAAACTCTCTTTTTTTATTCTAAGTGTTTCACCTAAAGCATCTTGATCGCCGAATAAATCTTCTTTAGCTTGGCTACCCAACACCACCACCTTACTTAAATCTTTTTCCTCATCTTTGGTAAAAAATCTACCCTCAGCCACCTGTGTATCTTCTACTTGAACGTAAGAGGCCGTGGTGCCAGTAAAACTAGTGTCTAAAGATTCCGAATGCCAGGAAACTGTTGCACTTCCGGAAACATAGGAAGAAACTCCGTCAATATGAGAAACTCTATTGATAATGGCTTCGGCGTCATCATAAGTTAAAGTAGTGATGATAATGCCCATTACCGATGCCGGAGGACCGCTTTCTTCGCTTCCTCCTGGCAAAATGCCAATTAAGTTAGAACCGATACTTTTAATTTGATTAAAGATTAAACTTTGTGCTCCGGCTCCCACAGAATTAATAAAAATTACAGCCGCCACGCCAATAATAATACCCAGCATCGTCAAAAAAGTACGGCGTTTATTTTTATTTAAAGTGGCAGAAATTAAATGTAAATTCTGCAGTAGAAACATAACAGGAACAAATTATTTAATTAAGCCATCTTCTGCCTTTTTTCTATTCAAAACTTTTTCATCGCTTAAAATCTGTCCGTCTTTTAAGCGAATTATTCTTTCAGCAAATTCCGCAGTATAAGTTTCGTGGGTGACTAAAATTACCGTATGGTGATGTTCCTTTTCTATGTTTAAGTTTTGCAAAATTTCCATTACCTGACCACCAGATTTACTGTCCAAATTCCCAGTAGGCTCATCGGCAAAAATAACTTCCGGTTCGGTCACCAAAGCTCTAGCAATAGCGACACGTTGTTTCTCCCCTCCGGATAATTGATTGGAAAGATAATTCAAGCGCTTACCTAGGCCTACCGATTCTAAAGCTTTTTGAGCGCGCTCATTATGCTCTTTTAATGGTATATGACTATAAAATAAAGGTAATTTTACATTTTCCAAGACCGAAGTACGAGGCAAAAGATTAAAAGATTGAAATACAAAACCAATTTTATGATTACGCAATTTAGCTAATTCATCATCATTCATCTTAGTAACATCTTTACCATCTAATTCATAAGTACCGCAAGAAGGACGGTCTAATAATCCTAAAATATGCATCAAAGTTGATTTGCCCGATCCACTAGGACCCATAATGGCCACAAAATCTCCTTTTTCAATATTAAAATTTAAATGATGTAAAACCGGCGTGAGGATACTATCGTTTTTATAATCCTTACACAAATTTTCTACTTTAATCAAAGACATATTTTATTGGCCATTTTTAATAAATGTAACCACTTCTTCATTTTCATTCAAACCAGAAATAACCTCTACCATTCCTTCGTTACCACGCAAACCAGTAAGCACCTCTTTTTCTACAATTTTTTGATTTTTTTTATCAATCAAAACTCTCACTGTTTTCTTATTATCTTTATTAATGACAGCTCTTTCCGGGATCATTAGCACATCATTTTTACGGTTAGTAAAAATAGTGACGCTGACAGTCATGCCGGCTTTAATATCGTTTAAATATTGGTCTGTAATATTACGACCAGTTTTCAAACTTTCTTCACGATCTATTGAAACCTTAACTTTGTAATAAACAACATCGGAAATTAAAGTTTCAGCCGGGTCAATCATGGTCACTTTACCCCTAAAAACATGTTCGTCGCCAAAAGCATCTAAAGTAATATCAACAATTTGCCCATTTTTAACTTTGGCTATATCGGATTCAGATACGTTAACTTCTATTTCATAATCGGAGTCGGCTAACATAACCAAAACAGGATTAGCTGTGGAATTACTTTCTCCGACTTCATTATTTTTTTGAGTAATCATTCCGTTTACAGGTGCATAAATAAAAGCTTTGCTACGATTAGCTTCAGCGGAAAGAAGATTAGCTCCGGCTGATCTTACCGCCGCTTCATAAGAGATTTGGTCCACTGCCCGAGGCGGGGCTTTTTTAGCATCTAGAGAGGCTTTGGCTGAAGAAAGTGCCGCTTCATAAATTTTAATATTAGCTTCATATTGAGCCACCTGAGAAGCACCAGCCGACCCGGATTCTAAGCCATAATTTAATCTAGCGGTGGCGATACTTTGCTCTCCGCCCAAGACAACTGTTTTTTTAGCGGTAATAGCGGCACGATCTGTGTCAATAACAGTTTTTTTACTGTTTATTGTTGAGATACTGATTTCATTATTGGGATTAGAAACATCTATTTTATCCAAAACCGTCCAAGTGTCATTAAGCGACTTTCCTGCAGAATCTAACGCCAATTTTGCTTTACTTGTAACAGATTCAAGTAAAGAGAAGGGGGAATTAATATCTAATTGATTAAGACTGTTTTTAAAATCGTTCAACAAAGAACGTGTTGCCAAAAAACTTTTATTGGCATTGGCATAATGAAATGAAGAGTTGTCTAAGTCGGTAACAGCCTTATCAAACGCATCGTTGGCATAACTGCTTTCCACCCCTAAAACCGAATCCATGTCGGTCATAGAAGTTTCCAGTGGGGTTAAAGCGCCTTGTAGATTTGTTAGTTGATTAGTATAGGAATTTTTATAGCCCTGGCTCAAACCGGCTTTAAGATTATCTAAATCAACCTGTGCCTTTTTTAAATTAGCTTCAGCTTTTTGAACATCGGCCTCGTATTGAGCAATGATTTCTGGCGTGGAACCGGCCAGATAAGAATCTAGATTACCCTTGGCTTTTGATAAATCAGCCCTAGCTTGTTCCACGGCTGAATCTAAATTTCTACTCTCCAAATTAGCCAGTAATTGCCTTTCTTTTACCTCATCGCCAACCTTAACATAAACTTTGGCGACCCTGCCTATCATATCAAAATTTAAATTTATTTCTGTTTGGGATTTTACAGATCCGGAAGGTTCCACAGATTGTAGCAATTCTCCTTTAGTTACAAAAGCGGTGGTTATTTCTTTGGGTTTAACAGATGTCTGCCTCCAAATAATTAATATTATAACCAACAATATTACTCCGGCAACAATAATACTCTTTTTATTTATAAAACGCATATTAAAAAATTACTTAACTTTAAAAATTTGAGATAAACTTTTTTTCCAACCGTTTAATTTTTCTTTTCTTTGAATGATAGTTGCTAGAGGTTTGAAAGGTTTATCTACTAAAGAAGCGGGTGAGGGCCAAGCTAAAATTTTAGCCGCCATCAAGGCTACTCCTCGTCCCGTCATCTCTTCATTTTTATTTTTATTAACCAAAATATTAGAAATATTTGCTTGAAATTGTAATAAATAATTACTTTTTGTCAATCCACCGTCAACCTTAAGGCTGCCAATTTTTAATTTATATTCCTTTTTAATTACTTCTAAAATATCATTAACTTGAAAGGCCGCGGATTCAATAGCGGCATTAATTAAATGACCTTTGCGCGTCTGATGATTTAAGCCGCTTATCATTCCCCTGACCTCCGGCTTCCAATGGGGGGCACCCAAACCAACAAAGGCCGGCACTAGATAAACACCGTTGGAATCTTTACTTTCATTTGAAAATAAATTTATTTCTTCATAATTATTAAATAAACCCAAATTATCCCTAAGCCATTTTAAAGATCCTCCGCTCTGAAAAATACTTCCTTCCAAAGCATAAATAATTTCTTTATTTATTTGCCAAGCTATGGTAGTAATCAGTTTGGAATTTTTTAATTTTATTTTAGAACCGGCATTAACTACCACAAAACCGCCTGTCCCGTAAGTAGCCTTTACTTCGCCCCTAATTAAACAATTTTGTCCAAATAAAGCCGAGGTTTGATCACCACAAACAGCTAAAAGAGGAATTTCCTGATTTTTTATTTTAGCTAAACCAAAATTTTTGCCCCGGCAAGCAGAGGCAACCACTTGGGGCAAAATTGTAAAAGGGATTTTAAAAATTTTTAACAACTCCTCATCCCATTTTAAGGATTTAATATTAAACAGCATGGTGCGACTAGCATTGGACACATCTGTTAAATGACTTTGTTTTTTAGTTAAATTCCAAATTAACCAAGTGTCTATCGTGCCTACGAGCAAATCATTATTTTTAATTATTTTTTTGGCTTGTTCAACATTATTTAAAATCCAATTAATTTTGGAAGCGGAAAAATAAGGATCTAATCGTAAACCTGTTTTTTCATAAATTTTTTTAAACCACCCTTGTTTTTGTAATTTTTGACAATACCTTGCCGTTCGTCGATCCTGCCAAACAATAGCATTATAAATTGGCTGACCGGTTTTTTTTGACCAAGCAACCACAGTTTCTCTTTGGTTAGTAATGCCAATACCTTTGATTATCCAATTATTTTTTTGAGCGCTCTGCAATACTTTTTCTAAAACCTCTTGACTTTTTTGCCACAATTCAAGGGGGTCTTGTTCCACCCAACCGTTCTGCGGATAAAATGTTTTTAATTCCACCTGTGCAGTTTCTTGTATTACCAATTGGGAATCAAAAACTAAAGCTCTTACAGAAGAGGTGCCAATATCCAAAGAAATGATATATTCCATATTTTCTAAGAAGTTTTCTCTAAAATTTTATGCATTAGCTGACAAGGATTTTTTTGATCATTAACTAAAGCAAAAACAGCATTTAGAAGAGGAGTTTTTATTTTACTTTTCTTTAATAATTTAATTAAAATTTTCACTGTGGAAGACCCCTCCACCACCTGGCCTATATCCTTTAACACTTCCCCAACCGATTGGCCGGAACAAACTTTTTCACCAAAACGACGATTGCGGCTTTTTTCACCGAAACCGGTAGTTAATAAATCACCCAAACCCGCTAAACCGTAAAAAGTCTCCTTTTGACCGCCCAGATAATGACCAACTAAAGCCATTTCTTTAACTGCCGCAGTCATAGCGGCAGATTTAGTATTCCAACCGTATCCCAGGCCGTCACAAACACCTAAAATAATAGCGTATACATTTTTTAAGGCCCCGCCCAACTCCGCTCCAGTTACATCACTGCTATAGCGCACAAAAAAATTGTTATTTTGCAAAACCTTTTTTAAAATTTTAAAAACCGTAATTTTGGGAGTAGCAATCAATCCCACCGTAGGAACATCCGTAGAAATTTCCGAAGCAAAAAGAGGACCCATTAAAACAGCTATATTGCCATGCCATTCACGCGGCAATTTATTTTTTATAACCCTGGTAATCGTTAAGCCGCTTTCTATCTCTATGCCCTTAGAAGCACTTAAAATGATTTGCTCTTTATTAAGATAATTCTTAGCTCTGTCAAAAACCTTGCTTACAACTTGAGAGGGTATTGCAACAACAATAATTTTAGCCTTCTTAACGGCCTCCGCAATTTCTAAAGTGGCGGAAATATCAGTGTTTAATTTAACCCCGGGCAGAAAATTTATATTTTCGTGAATAGAATTTATATTATAAATGGCCTCTTTATCAATTCCCCACATCTTTACCTCACACCCATTAAAACTAAAAAGTCTGGCTAAGGCCGTTCCCATACTGCCGGTACCTAAAATGCAAACATTTACTTTTTTCTTCATACAAATTGTTTAATTAAACTATAAATAGAGGCTATTAAATAAATAGCTATCACCGCCACACTTAATAAAAGAGTATGGTGCAAACGATATCTGTGTGGCTCTAAATCCCCTTTTTGTTTAGCCTGCCAATAAATCATAATTATTAAAATGGCCACCACACAACCAAATACAGCACCAATTAAATCTATGGTATTGATAAAACTTCTAAAACCCAAAAAGAACAAAATGAGAGGAATAGTGGTTGTAATGACCCAAGAAGTTAAATGAGTCATTTTATAATCCCAAAGAAAAACATTCTTTACGGCTGAAGATAAATTAAGAAAGCCGCTACCCATGGCAAACAAAGCGAAAATATTGGCCAAAATTAAAATCTGCATTCCTAATTTTTTGCCCAAACCAACAGTGGCCACCTCTGTGGTTTCATTTCCGGTTACACCCAAAACAGCAGTGGCAAAAAGCATATAAACCACAGTAATAACGACGCTTGATAAAATAATGATACTTTTTAATTTTTTTTGATTAACCGGTAAAACATTTTTTGCCTGAGGAATTGCCGAAGAGCTCTGAAAGGCAAAAAGAATTACGCCGATAGGAAATAAAAGATTACCAAAAGAGACGGTTTGCAAATGCGGCAGTTCTATTTTTTGAACGCTTAAAAAAGAAATTAAAAGAACCACCCCTAAAATTATCAGGGTTAAAAAAATATCAACTTTTTTGACTAAAGATAAGCCAAAATAAACTAAAATACTACCGCCAATCCAAAAAATTATACTCCAAAAAAATGATGATCCGCCAAATATTCCCTGTAGTATTTGTCCTTCCCCTATGAGGTAAGCCAAAAGAGCCCCAAAAGAACTAAATAAACTGGTGACAGCCATTATTTTTTTTCCTGTCCCTCCCAAATAACGTCCGGCCAAACCAGCCAGCTGCATTGGCCGCCCAGTTCTAAGTGTTACTTCCCCTAACATTAAATTGAGCCCCAACATTATTAAACCGAGCAAAACAATATAAACCATACCCAATGTCCAACCGACTTTAGCCACTGCATAAGGTATACCTAAAATCCCGGCGCCTATTGTTCCGCACAAAAGCACAGCCATCGCTTCAAAAAAATTCAGGGATCCATTTTTCATAGCAAGTTTATTTAAAGAAAGAGAAAAATAAAAGTAAGATTGTAAAAAATATGATTCCAAAGACAGTAATCCAACTAATAAAATTACCTAAGCGCCTGCTTACATACTCTCCCATTACTTTTTTATCATTAATAATAATCATGACAAAAATTAAAATTATTGGTAAAAGAATGCCGTTAATGTCCTGCGATAAAAGCATTACATTCATTAAAGGAATTTTAGGCAATAAAATAAGAAGGGCAGGCAAAGCAATGGATAACAAAATTATACTATAAAAAATTCTAGCTCTCTTCCAACCGGTGTTAAAACCATATTCCCAACCAAATGCCTCACAAAACGCGTAAGCTGTGGTTGTGGGTAAAATGAAGGCCCCCAACATGGAAGAAATAAAAAGTCCAAAGGCAAAAAGAATTTCAGCAAAATGTCCGGCTAAAGGCTTAAGCGCCAAGGCGGCATCTTTAGCGTCTTCTATTCTAACACCGTGTTTATATAAAGTTGCGGCTGTGCCAACGATAATGAAAAAACTAACGATATTGGTTAAAAAAGCGCCTAAATATACCTCGGCCTTTTCCACGCGATAATGTTTAATATCCAAACCTTTATCAACCACATAAGATTGAATAAAAAATTGACCCCACGGAGTAATGGTTGTACCGATTAAAGCGATTAAGGTTAACAAAAAAGGAGCGGACCATTCCAAATGTGGCGTCACTAAAGCGGTTAAAGACTCACCAAAATTAGGATGAATTAAGAAACCATTAACAATATAAACTAAATAAAATAAAGAAAAAATTAAAAAAATTCTTTCAGCCAATTTAAAAGAACCTCTGGAAAGAACCAGCCAAACAATTAAAGCCGCCAAAGGTACGGAAAGATATTTACTAACACCAAAAATGCTTAAAGAAGCGGCAATACCGGCAAATTCTGCCACAATAGTACCTAAATTAGCCACCAAAAGAGTTAACATGGCAAAAACAGTCCAGCGCACGCCAAAACGTTCTCTGATTATTCCTCCCAATCCTTGGCGAGTAATAAGTCCGATACGCACACCCATTTCTTGAGTGATAGCCAAAGAAAAGGTAATTAAAAAAAGAACCCAAAGCATCTTAAGACCAAAATGCGCACCGGCGATAGAATAAGTACTGATTCCGCCGGCGTCATTATCTGCATTGGCGGCTATAATGCCCGGACCAATCACACTGAAAAAAAATAACATTCTGGGCCAAATTTTTTTTGCTTTTTCCCACATATAAATATCCGGAAAATTCTAAGCGTGAGGCAAAAAATAGCGCATCAAATCATCAACCGTGACTATACCTAACATTTTTTGTCTTTCATCAACAACGGCAATAGAGAACAGGTTATATTTTGTCATTATGGAAGCAACCTCTTTTATATCTTGTTCAACCGTAGCCACGGGCATATTAAAGAAATTATGCATAATTTCTTTAATAGTTTGCTGTTTTTCCGCCACAAGCAAACGACGCAAAGAAACTACACCTAAAAATTTGCCCTCTTTGTCTGTCACATAAACAAAATGAATAAAAGTGAATTCACCAAACTTATTTTTAATTGTTTCAATTGTTTCCGCAACTGTAAAATTTTCTTGAACAGAAATAAACTCAGTAGTCATCATGCCGCCAGCCGTATCCTCTGGATAAATAAGCATTTTTTTAACTCTTTGAGTTTTTATATCTTTGGGCAATTTGGCAATAATGGAAGAGGCTTCTTCAGGAGATAATGATTGGATTAAATCTACCAATTCATCAACCGACATTTTGCCTACTACGTCAACCGACCCTTCTGTGCCTAATTTTTGTACCAAAATTTTCTGGATCTCCGGCTGAATTTCTTCTAAAACCCGCCCGGCAGTGTCTTTATCTAAAGTTTTTAAAAGTAAAATACCTTCGTTCAAATTTAATTTTTCTACAATATTAGCCAAATCGGCTGGATGTAATTTAACCAAACTTTCAGCCAACGTATCAACTTTTAAGTGGCCATGAATTGGCTGTGCCTTGCGCCAATCAATTAAATAAACCTTAAACAAACTTAAAAAATCAATTTTTTCCAAGCCCAAACGTCGTAAAATTCCTTTAAAACTTACATCAATCCCCAAAACGGAAAGTTTATTTTGAAAAACACCAACTTTTAAATCGTTAACACGCACTATACGCACACCCTCTGTATCTACTATCTGTTGATCCAAAATATCATGATAAAGATATAAAAGATCTTTACTTTGTTGCTCAAAAGAAGGTATTTTTTCCCAAAGAGTCTTTAAAGTGATAGAGTCGGCGCCAAGATTTTCCACATACTGAAAAGGTACCCAGTATTTATTTTTTTTATTTTTAATTATCAAAAATTCTAAAGGAGAATAAATACCCGCTTTTTGTTTTATTAAAATATCAAAAACACGCCCTATTTCTTCATCAGAACTATCTTTTACTTTAGCCTTAATTAATTGACTCAAATAAAGCATATTGAATAATTTTACTTCTTAAATTATAACACAAAAAAACAAATCGCGCAATCTTAAAAGCCCCACCAAAAGGCAGGGCTCTTTTATTTTTTTACATTCCTAATTTGTCTTTAACTTTCTTAATTACATCCTCTAATTTCCAATCGGCCTTAACTAAATAATCAAAGACCTCTTTAGAGGCAGCCTCGCTAATTTTTTCCGCATCGCTTAAATTGGATAAAATAATCACCGGCACATCCAAACCCCATGGATCTTTGCGCAATTCTCTTAAAAGGCTAAGTCCGTCCATTTTGGGCAAAAGCAGGTCTAATAAAATTATGTCCGGTTTATTTTCTAAAGCTAAAGATAAACCCACAACTCCATCGTAAGCCACTAAAACATCAAAACCTTCTTTAAAAAATTCCTGTTGTAAAAGTTTAGCCAAAGAAACCTCGTCTTCAACAATTAAAAGAATTTTCTTCTTATCCATATTTTTAATTAAGACGCTAGCGCCCCTCTTCTTTTTAAGCGATAGAGCCAAAAAATAGTTATTAATAAAATTATAACAGCAAAAATAGTGGTTGGCAAATTTAAAAGGCTATAGATTGTCACCCACAAACTTTTAGATATAGTAAAGAAAGCTACGGCGCTAGGGCGGCTTTTAACTTTAGCGTCCGTATCCACAGCCACGGCATAAACAGAATGCTCCCCCGGAGTTAATTCAGCTACATTTTGATCATGGGAAAAACTCCAAAGACCGGCATTATCAGTGTGAGTGCGGTAAACTAAAGCCTGATCGCTATGAATATAAATCAAAACGTCTTGGTTGGGCAGAGCGGTCCCGGCAAAAGTAATTAAATTAGACTGAGTGACAGTGACAGCGGCTTGCACATTAGCAATATTAGGTACTGGTAAGGCGGCTAATTCTACTGCTCCTGCGGTTTCTTCAATTAATTTGACTGGGGGAAGGGATAATTCCGGTAAAATGATAGGCATTAAAACCGAAGGTCCTGTAATTGATCCCAAAGCTGGAAAAACTACGCCCGGGACCAGGGAGACGCCTGAAGCTGTGACCGCTGGAATTATTGCTTCAACTTTATTTAATGTAAGTAGATTTGCTTCACTAGTATTACCGGCTGTATCTATAACCCTAATATTTAAAGTATGCAAACCATTACTTAATTGACTAATATTAGGCAACACAATTTGCCAAGATCCATTGGCACTTACCGATGTTATGTAAGACTCTCCCTCTAAATCAACTTGCAAGGAACCTAACGGTATGGCCCCTCCTACTATTACAATTTCATTACCGGAAATTGTATCATTATTTTTGGGAGAAAAAACCAAAGGAGCTGCCGGCAAAACAGTGGTGATATTTAAATTAACAGGTTCAGAAGGTCAC
>MFQT01000014.1:280-22753 GCA_001783145.1 Candidatus Magasanikbacteria bacterium RIFOXYB2_FULL_38_10 | reverse complement strand
GATTAAAAGTAAAAGGTTGACTAAATACCCCATCGTTACCAGAAACGGAATTAAAACGCGTCACAAAAATTCCATTATCATATAAGTCTACGCGAGTACGCGGCGCCGCCACGCCTCTGATTATTACTTGGGTATTATTGGTTGGCGAATTTAAAGGCGTCAAAATCGGTTTAGACAACTTAATTAAAGGAGCCACTGGCGTTCCACCACCGCCGCCGCCACCACCAGTTGTAGCCGCTGGGGCTGTAGTCGGCTCCGATGTAGCAGGAGTTGGCGTAAAAACATTTATCTGCGCAGTGGTTGAAATATTATTATAATTATCAACCGCAAAAATCTTTACATAAAAATCGTCAACAATGCTAACGCCGAAAATAACGGTAGAATTGGTTAAAATGCTAGCTAAAGTCGCATCATCGGTTATTGCCCAACGCAAGGCCGTACCAGTAGTGTTTATTACATCATTTTCCACAGAACCATACCATAATTCATAATGATTAAAATTATTATCTGTAACGCCCGAACCCCATGTTAAAGTGACGGTACTGGTAGTTGAAGAAAATTTAGCAAGCGAAGAAAGCCCAACCGGCGCACCGGTATCCAAAGTAAAATCGGACGAAGAAACATAAGAACTAAAATTATTAAAGGAATCCCCGGCTCTAATTCTGATTCTCATGGCTGTTTGCTCTTGTCCATTAAAATCTACACCGGCATTCCAATTAATGGTCTTATTATTTCCAGAGGAAACGCCGCTACCTACATTGCCCGTCACAGTGCTGGAGGCAACGTCCCAAGTGACGCCCCCATCAGAGGAAATTTGCAAATCAACGTTAGAATCACCGGAATTTTCACTTAGATCATAAGTAATAACAAAATTTTCCGTGGCTAAAGTTTGAATGGCGCTAATATTACTAACAATAGGATTTTTGGTGTCTACAACAAAATTACTGGAATTACTAAATGATCCTTGGTTACCAAAGTAATCTCTGGCCCTGAGTCTTACCTTTATATCCGTTTGATATTCATTCATAAAATCAGTTCCGGCTATCCACGTGAATGTTTTAGAACCAATAGTTTGTCCCGCGCCAATTTCTCCGCTGACAGAAGAGGTGGTTACATTCCAAGAAAGTCCGCCATCGTCTGAAACGCCAAACTCTACCAAATTACCAGAAGAAGATAAATCGACCAAAGTATAAGTAATTACCACGCTAGAAGAACCCGCGGTCAAAGAAGCATTGACAGCAGAAATTATTGGACTCTTAGTATCTACGGTAAAAATAGAGGACTCCGTAAAATTACCTAAATTACCATAAACATCACGACCGCGGATTTTTAATTTCATATCGCTTTGTTCATCACCCGCAAAATCAATACCGGCATTCCAAGTAACGGTTTTCCCCACACCGGCAGAAATACCCGAATTTACATCACCGGTTAAAGTGGTAGTGGCTACCGTATAAGTCAAACCATTGTCATCAGAAATTAAAAGTTCCACGGCGATTCCCCCACCGGAGTTATCGGCTAAATCATAATTGATGTTAACAATATTGGAATCGGGATTTTGTGAAACACTAATATTAGAAGCTACCGGACCAATAGTATCAATAGCAAAAGCAGAAGAAGCGGCTAAATTGCTATCCGCCAAAGTATCGGTTGATTTTAATCGTGCATAAACTGTAGCGTTTTCGGTATTAGGCAAATCTGTATTAATATCCCAAGCAAAAGTATAACCGGTTCCAGCCGAAGCAAAAACCAAACCGCTCACACCATCAGAGCCGACGCCGGATTTTTCCGTCATGGCGTGCCAGACAGAATTATCAAGGGAATATTCAAAAATAGATAAATTATTGGTATCGTTTTGAGCATCTGTTCCTGTATAATCAATCAAAACATGATTTGTTCCCGATTGTTGTGCCGCGCTGGTGATAGCAATTGAGGGAGCGCTATTGGCAATAGCCGCGGTACTGGAAAAAGCACTTTCACTAGAAACAGCGTGAGTTGCGTCAGAAGGATTACGTGATTTAACCTTAAAAGTATAATTAGCCACCGGCGAAGTTAAACCGGTAACACTTACTTTGCCACTAATACCAGTAGTGTTGCCCCACTCACCGGCAGAAGTGCCCAAAGTTTGCCAGACAGGGGAAGACCCCAGCACACCATTGCTTTGGACATACTTATCAGTAGAAACTTCGTAAATGGCATACTGCAAATTACTGGCCTCACCCACAAAAGTGTTTATGGACACATCCACAGAAGTGTTTTGAGGATTATCAACCGTAGGAGCGGGTGGAGCATAGGGTTTGACAAATTTGTAAACGGCGGCAAGTGAAGTATTTTCATTAAGAGTAGCTTGTCCAAAATCATCGGTATGTAAAACTTTCACTCTAGAAACATAATCGTTGCCATCTAATGTAGTGCCAACAACAGTAGCTTGAACCGCGGGAGTGGCAGTGTTACTTTCTCCTGTGGTAGTAGCGTTGTAAGCTCCACCATTAATCGCCACTAAAAATTCATTACTGGCCGGATTAGTTTCTGTAAAAGACGCCTCAACAGAAACAGCAGTGTCACCGGCATTAGGTTGAATAGTTAAATCGGCCGCGGTGGCCACTATCGGATTCTTAGTATCCACACTAAAATTAGAGGACTCTATGTCACCGCTGGAATTATTATAAGGATCAAGACCGCGCACTCTCACGCGAATATCATTTTGATCCTGATCATCAAAATTTGTTCCTGCGTTCCAAACAATTGTTTTATTATTTCCCTGTGTAATCCCCAACCCTACATCTCCAGTCACACCGGTATCAGTCACTGCCCAAGTAGCGCCGCTATCGCTAGAGATATCAATTTCTACATTAACCAACCCCGAATCTGTCAAATCATAATTAAAGGAGACAAAACGCGAACCATTTAATTGATTTCCTGAAACATTGACCATTATTGGCGCTTTGGTGTCCACATTAAAAACAGCGGAGTCAACATTACTGCCGGCATTATTATAAATATCTGTAGCACGCACCCTCACTTTCATATTTCCCTGATCGCGATTAGGAAAATCCGCGGACGCATTCCAAGTAATGGTTTTGCTACCGGAGACAGCGCCACTGCCAATATCCCCTGTTACACTGGTATCCGTGACACCCCAAGTTGAACCGTTGTCTTCGGAAATATCTATTTCCACATTAGAACTATTGATATCAGATAAACTATAGGTGATATTTACAGTATTGGCGCCTGAATTCTGTACAGCAAAAACACTGGAAACGGCTGGCACTTTGGTATCTAAAGCAAAACTGGCAGAAGAATAAAAGGAACCGAGATTACCAAAAGAATCTGTTGCTCTAATTTTCGCTCTTAGATCTGTTTGTTCTTGATTAAAAAAATCAGTTCCAGCTCCCCAAACTATACTTTTACCAAAGCCTGGCACTACTCCGTTGCCAATATCTCCAGAAGTAGTTGAAGTTGCTACATCCCAAGTAGAACCGGCATCTTCGGAAATATTCAATTCCACACCGGAATTAGATAAATCGGTTAAATTATAACTGACATTAACGTTGCCGGACCCCAAAGTTTGACTAGCAACAACAGAAGCAATTATCGGATTTTTAGTATCAACAACAAAGGCACTGGAAGCGGATAAATTACCGTTAGAGGTGCCATCATTAGCACGCAATCTTACATAAACAGTGTCATCCTCTATATTAGACAAATCCGTTCCCACATCCCACATAAAATCATGGGCAACACCAACTCCGGAATTGCCAAAAGATAGACTGATTGTACCATCGCTTCCCACGCCTGTTTTCTCCGTCATGGTACTCCAAACAGAGTTATCGCGAGAATATTGAAAACTAACCAAACTAACACTTTCCGCCTCTAAATCAAAACCGTTATAATTAATAGTGACATATCTGCTACCATTGGTGGTTTGCGCCACACTTGCTAAACTTACAGTTGGCGATTGATTGGCAGATGAAGCACCGGAAGATAAAGCGCTCTCGCTGGAAGCGGCGTGCAAGGCATCGCTGGTATTTCTGGATTTTACTTGAAATTGATAAAGATAAGAATGAGTGGTTAAACCATTGATGGTAATTTTACCGGTAATACTTGAAGCATTACCCCACTGACCGACTCCGGTTCCTAAAGTTTGCCAAACAGGACTAACACCCAAAGTACCATCCGTTTGAACATATTTAGCTTGGGAGGTTTCGTAGATGGCGTATTCTAAACCATCGGTCTCCAAGGAGTTTTTGTTAATGGTTACATCTACTGTTCCCACCGTCGGGTTATCCACTGTGGGCGCGGCCGGAGTATAAGGTTTAACATATTTAAAGGTAGCAGACGGTGAAGTATTTTCATTATCCACTGTTTGATTATAATCATCAGTATGAACAATTTTTACCTTAAAAAGATAATCATTCCCATCCAAAGCAACGCCCGATCCGGTAACCTGGTTAGAGGGACTCTCTGTATTAGCCGTGCCGGTTGTTCCCACACCATAAGCACCGCCATTAAGTGCTAAATAAAAAATATTAGAATTAGGATTGGTTTCTGTAAATGAACCGCCAATTAAAACAGTGGTGTTTCCGGCATTAGGCTGGGCTTGCAGATCGGCCGTCACGTTAGATGCCGGATTTAAAGTATCCAAAGAAAAATTAGAGGAATTGGTATCAGCGGATTGATTATTAAAAGTATCACGCCCGCGCACTCTTACTTTAAGATCCGTTTGTTGCTGTTCGTTAAAATCTGTTCCAGCCGCCCAAGTAATAGTTTGATTTGTTCCGGCAACAATTCCCGCGCCTATATCGCCGCTCGTGCTCGTATCAGTCACGCTCCAAGTGAAGCCACCATCTTCGGAAATGTCAATTTCAACCAAAGAAGTATTTTGATCGGCCAAATCATAACTGACAACAACATTGGTTGCGCCTAGAGTTTGACTGGCGGAAACATTAGTCACACGCGGGTCTTTTGTATCTAAAGCAAAAGCAGAAGAAGCTGTCACCCCGGCATTACTATAACTATCCGTAGCTGTTAAACGAATTTTCATGGCTGTTTTTTCCTGATCACTATAATCAGCTGCCCCATTCCAGGTAATTATTTTTCCAATACCCGGCGTAATACCGCTTCCCACCTCGCCCGCGGCAGAAGTGACTGGTACTGTCCATGTAGATCCATTATCAGAAGAAATTTCTAATTCCACATTTACATTACCCGCATCTTCTGAAAGGTCATAAGCAAAGGTAAAAGTTAAAACGCCGCTATCTTGACTGGCTGTCACATTGGTTAAAGAAGGATCGTGAGTATCAACCGTAAAACTCCCCGATTCACTAAAGTTGCCTTGATTGCCAAAGGTATCACGCGCCCTCACCCGCAACTTCATATTAGTATTGTATTCATCATCAAAATTTGTTCCAACGTTCCAAGTAATAGTCTTGCCGCTACCGGGAGTAACTCCTGAACCAACCGCGCCGGTGGCGGAAGAAGTGGCTACATTCCAAGTGGAACCCCCGTCGGAAGAAACATTCAGTTCTACAGTGGAATTATTGGCGTCGGTTAGATTATAAGTGATAGTAACAGTACGTGCTCCGGCGTTTTGAGAAGCAACAACTGAAGCAACAACCGGCAGTTTATTATCAATCTCTAGTGCGGCCGAAGTTGCCGTGGTGCCGTTAATTAAAGAATCATTGGAACGAAGTCTTACATAAACTGTTGAATCTTCAATATTTGACAAATTGGTTGCAGAATTCCAGGCAAAAAGATAAGCGCTACCTGTTGGTAAAAAAACCAAATTGTTTACTCCACCGGAACCAACACCGGATTTTTCTGTCATGGTAAACCAAGTAGAATTATCTTGAGAATATTCATATAAACTCAAGCTGTTGCTGTCGCCCTGGCCATCAGTACCCGTATAATTGATTGGAACATATTGTGTTCCATCTGTTGTTTGAGAATAAGAATCCAAAGAAATTGTCGGCGCAGTATTGGGAATTTGAGCCGTAGCCGAAAAAGCGGATTCAGAAGAAACCGTATGCGCCGCATCAGATGGATTGCGTGATTTTACTTTAAAAATATATTGCGAAACTGGGGAAGAAAGACCTGTTATACGAACCTTACCGCGCACCCCCAAACCATTCCCCCACTGCCCAGAAGCTGTACCTAAAATCTGCCAAGTAATTGTGGCGCCAAGTGTTCCATCGGTTTGCACATAATTACCAGTAGTAGTCTCTTGCATGGCATATTCCAAATCGCCGGCCTCACCCACCGCTTCATTAACTTGCAAATCCAAACGGGTTGTTACGGGATTATTTAAAGTTGGTGCGGGTGGCGTGTAAGGCTTTACATATTTAAAAGCCGCACCGGGAGCAACATTTTCGTTAGTACCGGAATTGTTATAATCATCTGCGTGGACAATTTTAACTTTAGAAATATAATCATTACCATCTAAAGTGGCGCCCACCGTTGTAGATTGGTTGGAAGGGGTGGCAGTATTAGAATCACCGGCAGTGGCAGTACCATAGTCTCCACCATTAATAGCCGCAAAAAAATCATTTAAATTGGGATTAACTTCTGTAAAAGAACCGCCAATTAAAACAGTTGTATCGCCGGCATTAGGTTGAGCTTGCAGATTGGCAGTGGTAGCGGTAGCTGGATTTAAAGTATCTAAAGAAAAATTAGATGAGGCTGTATATGCACCTTGGTTCTGCCATTTATCTTTGGCGCGCACTTTAACTTGCAAATCGCTTTGTTGTTGCCCGCTAAAATCTGTGCCGGCGGCCCAAGTAATGGCCTTAGTCACTCCGGCAGTGATTCCAACGCCTACATCTCCGGTAACAGACGTATCCGCAACAGCCCAAGTAGCTCCGCCGTCTTCAGAAACATCTAATTCCACATATAAATTATCCGAGGTATTATCTGTCAAATCATAATTAACAATCACATTAGTTGAACCTGAAATTTGAACGGCGGAAACATTGGAAACCACGGGATCAATATAATCAACTGTTATGGCCGATGAAACCGCGTAAGAGCCATTTTGAATGCCATCGTTGGCGCGCAATCTGACATAAACCCCGGTATTATAAACCGCACCAAGTTGCGATTTGGCATCCCAAACAAAAGTATGCGCCGTACCGCCGGGCGTAGTGGTTAGACCGCTTGTACCACTATGTGAAGAATCTGTTGAAGAAGCTGTCACGGTTACTTGTTCGCCCGTAAAAGCTCCGGTCAAAGAATACTCATAAGTAACCAAACTGGACAAATCACTATTGGCATCTTGTAAATTATAGCCAATGTTAACATAACCATAGGTAGTGTTTTGCGCCGGTACTAAACTGGCTACCGCTGGCGGAGTATTTTCCGTATAAGTGACAGCCACATTATCTAAAATAACCTGCTGTGAGCCGTCGCCGGATAAAAAAGCCTTCCACATTATTTTATTACTGCTGGTGCTAAAAGTACTGATATTGCTGTTGATAACGCTAGCAATGTTATAATTGCTTCCTCCGGCGACGGCCCAAGCCAAACCGTTCCAATATTGCCAAGTGGAACCATCATCGGTGGATAATTGATAATAAATCTCTCCGCCATTTTTAGTGGCGGTTTCAGAAAAACCGTCCCAACTGACGGCTTTGGTCATGGTAAGAGAAGATGTTGGATTAATAGCAGGACTATCTGAAGCATAAACATGAGTGGTTTTGGTCCAATTCAACAAAACATTATCATAACCTATGGTAAAAGGTCCGGAAGTGGAACCCGGGGTTTCCACCCACATCGCCACTTTTAAATAATAAGTTCCGGCGGTGGTAACTTTGGAAGAAACGTCCAAATTAGAGACTGACGCCCAACCGGTTGTGCCCGATATTTCTCCCGAAGACCAAACTTCTTGACCAATAGTGGGCACGCCCGATCCTGTATCCACAAAAACATAAAGTTTAAAAGTATTAGGAACCGGAGATGAATCAAAAGCCGTAACTAGCCAATCAAAACTTACAGTGGTAGTGGGATTATCAACTGAAGTGATAAAAGATTGCCGCCAATAGCCACCCAATTCATCGCCGATACCCGCTGGAGCGCTGATATTAACATAAGCTCCGGGATTGCCACCGCTCGTCACATGGGCACCTGTAATATTTACCTCTCCCCCACCCTGACCCCAGTCCGCGTAAGTCCAACCGGTGGCATCTGTAGTAAAACCAGAATTAGTTGTATTACCAGAAGTTGTACTGCCTGTATCTTTAAGTCTGGCGACTCCACCTATCACCTCTATTTTGGCGCTATCAAAAGTGTAATCGCCGCCCACATCAAAGGTCCAATTCTGCGTAGCGGCAAGCAAAGTCTGCGCGCCCAATAAATAAAAAGAAACTAGAGCAATAAAGGCCGTCTTTACAACAAAAATTCCTCCGGCGCCAAAAATAGTTACAATACTAATTTTGCGCCTTACAATAAAAGACCTTATATGAATAGGATCTCTTTCTTTACTAGGAAAAATTTTACCCCTCTCTTGAACCTGCCCGGGGGTGACAATAAAAAATAAAGGCAAAGAAACAAAAAACAATAAAATCTCCAATAAAAAAATAGTTAGAGCATAAAAAGCGGCCAAAAACCATTTTTCTGACTTGATCATCCTTTCTTTTAATTTAAAATCAACGGCCGCCAGTTTAAAGAAAAAATTTAACCATTTGGTTGACATATTTTATTTTAAATGGTCAAAAAAGTAATAAAGACACCCAGTACAATTATCAAAACTACAGACCAATTAGCCAAAATATCCACCTGGCTCATTAAATCTTCATACCAAGGAGTGGATATCTTAAAATATTGTGCCGATGAGATATTACTTCTTATCCCTTTCTGCTCATCATAAGAGAAAACCAACACCGAGTGATTGCCATCTCTTAATTTAATATCCTGACGTAAATGCGTAATCTCCCATTGGCCCTTATCATTAGCAACTCCGCTGTAAATTACAGTTTGTAAATCTGACAAAAGCAAAACAACCGTAGCCAAGGGTCTGGCTTCCCCATAAAATAAATAATTGCCGCCTCTTTCTTTTTTAATGCCACTTAAAATGGGAATGGACAAATCCTGGGAAACGCGAGCGGTTTGGATACCTGTTTCTGTTTGAACTAACAGTTTATCGGCCATCTCCGCCGGACGCAAATCACTTACCTGATATAATTTTAGCGGTCCAAAAATTGAAGAAACGGAAATTATGAGTAATAATTTAATCAGCCAAATTAAAAGAATCACCCCCACGCCGGTCATTGTCAAAATTCTTCTTAAGTTATAGTCAAAAGCCACTTTTTCATATCCTCCTTTTTCCTCAAAATAAGCCACAACACCGTCACTTTTGGTGGTTAAATAAATTGGCAAAGAAACTATTGCCAAAATAATTTCTAGTAAAATTAAAACCAAAATCCCCCCAACAGTTTGAATGCCTGTGAGGGTTAAAATGTTTTGCTTTCTAGCATAGATGCGATTAGTTAAAAGCAAAACAAAATTAAGCCATTTAGTCTTCATTTTTTTAATGCACCAAGAGGCGCAAATTAAATTGTTAAATAACTAACCTAAAACACTTTTTATTTTTTCCTCCAAAGAAGATAATTCTGTATTGGCCTTAACGTAATAATCAAAAGCCCCCAACCCTTTGGCTTTTTCTATGTCTGAAACATCTCCCAAATTAGATAAAACCACTACTGGAATATTTTTAAGATTAGGGTCGGCTTTCATGTCTCGCAAAACATCAAAGCCATTCATTTTAGGTAAAAGTAAATCAAGTAAAACCAAATCCGGTTTTAGCCTCTGGGCCATTTTTAACGCTGAATCACCATCGGTGGCCGAAGCTATAGTATAACCGCTATTATGAAATAATAAATACAAGGCCCTAAGTAATATTTCATCGTCTTCTACTATTAAAATTATTTTTTTTCTTGTTTTTGCCATAATTTCAAACTCCTATTATAACTTACCAATTAACCAATTCGGGATTTGGTGTAGTCAATTATTTTTTGCAGTTGTGTATTAGCTTTAATAAAATATTCTTCGGCGCCCAAAACTTTGGCCGATTTTACATCGGAAACTTGATCCAGATTAGAAATGACAATAACCGGAATATTCTTGGTCTCCTCGCTTTCTTTAAGCTGTTTTAAAACCTCAAAACCGTCTATTCCCGGCAACATTAAATCTAAAAGGATTATTTTGGGCTGAAACTTCTTAGCCATATCCAATGACTCCAAACCGTTTTCCACCACACCTACTTCAAAATTTTCTGCGGCGAAACCCTGACTTAAAACCTTAGCTAAAAGCGCGTCATCCTCCACAATTAGCACTTTGCCGTTTTTCTTTCTTCCAAACATATAAATTGCTAATTAATTCATCAATATATTATATCAAATATATTTTAATACTACAATAAAATAGGCTTATTTAAATCAACCCCTTTTCCCCCGCCTTCTTACGCATGCCGGTTAAAGGAAGGGAAACAAAAAACTTAGTACCCTTATCCTCCTCTGACTCAAACCAAATTTTTCCTCCAGAATGGTCCAAAACAGATTTAACAATGTATAGACCCAGACCTGTTCCGTTGGGATCTTTAATCCTGGCATTATCGGCTCTGAAGAATTTGGTAAAAATATTTTTCTGCTGATTTTTGGGGATGCCATAACCATTATCACTTACAGTGATTAAAATATCTTGGTTCTTTTTTTCCGCATCGAAAGAAACACTACCCCCTTTGGGTGTATATTTTATGGCATTGGACAAAATATTTTGCAAAATAATTCTAAACAAATTGAGATCGGCCAAAAACTCCTTTGGTAAATCTTTAAAAGATTTGCTAATCTTTATCTTTTTTTCTAAAACAGTAGGGTGCATTTCTTTTATAAGACTGTTAGCCACCTCTTCAATTTTAATTGATTGCGGTTCAACCATAAAGGTTCCCATCTCTAATCTAGAAACGTTAAGCAGGGCATTAACCAAATCACGCATTCTAATGCTTCCGCTATAAACTTCTTGTAAATATTTTCTTTGATCTTTTTTTAATTTTCCGGCTTTGCCATTCATCAACATCTCTATATACCAACTAATGGCAGTTAGGGGGGTGCGCAATTGATGAGAAGCTAAAGAGACAAACTCGGTCTTGGCTTTATCAATTTCTTTAGCTTTAGTGATATCCCTTTCAATGCCTACAAAAAATTGCAATCCACCGTTTTTTTTGAAAATAGGAATTATATGAGATTCAGCTATATACTTTTCTCCATTTTGCCTTTTATTGATTATTTCGCCGGAAAATTCTTTCTTTTCTGTCTTGATAGACCTCCACATTTTTTCATAAAAATCCTTATTCATCTGTTTACCCCATAAAGCCGGAGTCTGCCCCACCATTTTTTTTCTATCATATCCGGTAATTTTTTCGGCAGCATAATTGGCATACAAAATATGAGCATCGGGATCGGTGATAATAATATGGTCGGAAGCATTCTCCACAGCCAATTGAAATTTTAAAAGATCTTGAGCTAAATTTTGAGAAATATTTTTTTCCTGTTGAATATCTTCCAAGACGTTAACCACCGCTTTTTGCGTATCATTTAAAACTTTATTTTTTTTCGAAGCTGCTTCCAACTGCTTGGCCAATTCTTTGGTTTTTTCATCAATTTTAAATTCCAAATTGCCATAAGAATCGCGTAAACTATCAATCATAATATTAATTGAATTGCCCAATTCTTCTAATTCATCACCTGTTTTAATGTTAACTTTTTTTTGAAAATTGCCCAAAGAAATTAACTGGGCAATGTCTTTTATCTCCCGCAAGGGATAAAAAGAATGCGAAATAATAAAGATAATTATTAAAGAGCAAAAAATTATGGATAAAACAACAAATAAAAGCAACGCGCAGGAAATCAAGAAGGCTTGATTATTAAGAAAATCTGTAGCCACTTCCAAAACCAAATAAAAATTGGTGTCGCCGATCTCGGCTCCGGCCATAAATTCATTCGTGTTTTCTGCAATATCAAAAAAATCAAAAATAAACTGATTTTTTTCTTTTTCCACCTCTTGCTGGGCCAGATCATAAACCAAAGGAGTGATGGTTATTCCGGGAAATTTTTTTCCTTGTTCAATTTGTTCTTGTGAATTTTTACTCAAAACCCCCAGGCTCTTTAAGTTTCTTTCTGGAAAATTAGAAAATAAAATCACGCCTTCGCCGTTAACCACCATTAATTTACCTTTCACGTCTTCATTCAAATGAAAAGCCCTTTCAAACGCCTTGGGGTTTAATTTAATAACTATAACCCCCTCTACCCCACGATTGTCATTACTGGAAATTACTGGAGCGGAAAAATAATACCCCAATTCTTTGCTGGTTACACCAATATTAGCCTCCAAAAAATATTTACCAACAATAGACTTTTTAAAATAATTTCTAAAACTATAATTCTGCCCCGTAAAACGAGGGTCGGTAGAAGCCAAAGTAAGGCCATTTTTATTTAATAAATAAATTGCCAAATAAGAATCACCCAGAACATAGGAATTTAATAAATCCAATATTTTCTCATCTTGAAAAGATGACTCTTCACGTAAATAATTTTGCAATTCATTTCTTTGAGATATTTTTTTGATTAATTCCTTATTTAAAATAAAAATTTCATTGATTTCGTGGGTTTGTTCTTTAGTTATTGCCAGTAACCCTTTTTTTTGATTTTCCACCAAAGCATGTCTGGTATAGAAAAATACGGCTAGACTAGCAAACAGGCCGGACAAAAAAATAATCAACAGGGTTGAAACAATCAATTTATTCTGTAAAGTCTTTTTAAGCACACTTTTGTTTTAATTCCGCTATTTCTTTTTTAAGCTCCCTCATTTTTAGTTCTCGTCCCACCAAATACTTATTTATTTTCTCAAGTTCGGCTAAATTTTTTTTTCTTTCTTCTTCAATATTTTTTTTCTGTCTTAAATCCCTGGCAATTACCTGGAAAGCTTTAACACCTTTAAAAAAAATGGCCACGGAGCCGACTTCTACGTCAATTGGAGTTCCATCTAAGCTAATGAATTTTTCTTCTGTAAACGGCACGCTCAATTTTTCGCCACTCAGCATTGTTTCAATTCTTTTTTTAACCGAATCCTTGCTGTCAGAATGAACAAAATCCATTACATTCCGACCGATTATTTTTTGTAGGTTATTCGTACCCAACATTTTCAAGGCCGACTGATTGACGTAAATTATTTTTCCGCCATCATGAATCACCAAGGCGTCGAGTGACGAATCAACTAAACTATGATAAGTTTTCTCGCTCTCTGCCAATTGTGTTTCCAAATTCTTACGAAAAGTAATATCACGGGAAATACCCAAAACGGCCACTACCTTTTTCTTATCATCAAAAATAGGGCTGAGCCATGTACCCAAGAACATCTTTTTATCCCCCAATTCATCTTCGGCTTCATAATACAAAGATTCACCTGTGCTTAGAACTTTTTCTAAATTTTTTTTATGCCTAGCAGCTATTTCTGGCGGAAAAATTTCTATATCTTTTTTGCCGATTACTTCCACAGCATCTTTTTTTAAACATTTGGCCGCAAAGTTGTTGACGTAGTCTATTTGAAAATCCTTATTTATAATATATATTATATCGTGTGCCGCTTCCGTCAAAAGGTGACACCACTTTTTAAAATATTTTTTCTCTTCATTTTTTATCTCCCAGGTAGAAACCAAGGATTTAGTAAAATTAAACATAGATTATTTTTTCTGCGAAAGTTTGGATTTTAGTTCCTCATTTTCTTTTTTTAATTCCATCATTTTTAATTCTCGCCCAATTAAGGTCTGGTTTATTTTTAATAATTCTTCGTTAGTATCTTGTTTCTTATTTTCAATTTTCTTTCTAAGACTAGTATCGCGAACAACAGCCATAGTAGCGGGCTTATCTAAATATTGTATTAAGGAAACATTTATTTCTACCGGAATTAAACGGCCACTTTTGTGTAAAATATTAATTTCATACTGACCCTCCGGTTTTATTTTTCCGGCCAAACGCATTTTATATTTTTCCAATAACAAATCGCGAAAAACAGGATCCACAAAATCAACAAATTTTTTACCCAGGGTTTCCTTTTCAGCATAACCGGTCATTTTAAACATGCTGGCATTGGCAAACTTTATTTTTTCATCTTGCAACACCAAAATACCATCCCGGCTACCACGCATAATGGCGGTATAATTTTCCTGAATCTCTTTTAATTCTTTAATGTTGGTCTGATAACGTAAAAAAATTGGTTTTAATTTTATGACACTTATAAAAAAAAGCAAAGAAATAAAAAAACCGAATATTTCTTCGGTCATTCTTAATAAAGTACTGTTTTTTTGAAAAAAATCTACTAAAAATAAAATATTGCGACAAACCCGGAAAAAAAACGCCGCCACAAAAAACCACCACACCGTCCGGACATTGCTAATTTTAATTAAAGTAAATGCCCAAACTATGCAGAGTATTTGCAGAACAATGGAAAAAACCAAAATAATGATAACTTCCATAATGTTAATTTTAAAAAGATACCTCTATTATAGCACCCTGACCAAAAAGCCACAAAATAACCCACTCAAATGGCTTACACTCAACCCTTTTAAAAATTATTTATTCAATTCATTTAAATCATTTTGATATTTAGCCGCCTGCGCCACCACATTATCGCCATAAAAACTATACTTAGGGTTAGTGGAACCCGAAAAATAACGCATAGCCGCAGCCCATTCTCCTTTTTGAGAAGTAGCCCCGTCAGCTGCTAATTTTAAGGCTGCAGCCAAAAAAGCGTCACGAATATCCCAAGGGTTAGAATTTTTGCCGGTAATAGCCGTTATTTTGTTCTTATACCCCATCCAAGTGGAGGGAATAAACTGCGCCGGACCCATAGCTCCACCCCACCCCATCTGCTTTCCCTTACTATCCTTCATTGGACAGGATACCGGCGTAATATCAGGATCCAATCCCAATTCCTTGGTTATTTCTAAAAAAGGTTCTTGATCCCTTTCCGGTTTCATAACTACCCTCCAACTTTTACTAGGAGGATCCCCTGGCCGATTGCAGGTACCTACATTTTTACCCAAATTAGACTCTTGAGTTAAAATGGCCAGCAAAAAAGCGGCTCGTACTCTTGTTTGATCGGAAGCCCAAGTGGCAATCTGCACGGCTTGCCCAAAAGTAATTTTCTCTGCTACACCCAACAACTGATAAAGCCGGCTACGGATCTCTTGAGCGCGTTTTTTAGAATCGGCTAAACTTTCTTGATAGTTGCTTTCCTGGCCTTTGGTTTCTTGCAATAATTCATTTTTTTGACTTACAGAATCATTCAAATTTTGCCTCTGCAAAGTTTGAATAGATAATAAATTTTCAGCCTCATCTTGTTGATCGGCCAAGCTGGCTTTTTCTTTTCCCAAATCCGCATTAACTTTCTTGATTTGCTCCAAAAGATTAGTCAGGTCTTTGGATAAACGAGAGTAATTATCTAACTCCACAAAAATTTCCGAAAAATGTTCCTTATTAAAAAAGGTATACAAAAGAGGAGTTTGATCTTGCGCATTTATCGTCCTCAATATTTGTGCCAAAAGCTGTTTTAAAGCCTGGCTTTTGGTAATATTTTTATCAATAGAAGACTGAGTCTGAAAAATTTCCTTAGTTAAGGAATTGATCTGCAAAGTAGTTGATTTTATTTGCAAATTTAATGATGATTGCTGTTTTTTTAGTTGATTGATTTTATTTTGCAAAGTATTTTTTTGTCCTTGTATTGTCTTAAGCTCTTGTTCATATTGATTAATTTGTCTTTCAATATCTTTTAATTGTGCCTGCAAATCGGCCTGCTGTTGCTCAACCTCTTCTAAAGAAGAAGGGGTGATTTGAGCAAAAACAAAAAAAGCCGGAGTTAGAGAAAAATAAATCGCCAAAAAAATTAACAAGCCTGTTTTCATTTTAACCAACATAAAATTTAAATCTTCCTAAAAACTGATTTGACTTTAACTTCTTATTCTGTGATTTTACCGTCAAAATGTTCTTCTTGGGCCTCGGCTTCGGCTTTAGTGGCACGTATAACGCCATCTTGATGTTCTGGGGGTGAATAAACAGTGTAAAGCTTCATTTCTTCTCTATCAGAAGTATTGATAATATTATGCTTGGTTCCGGCCGGCACAACCACGGCATAACCATCACCAAGAACATATTCCGCATCATTTAAAATAGCCTTACCTTGGCCTTTTTCAATTCTTAAAAATTGGTCCAGTTCATGCACTTCTTCGCCAATTTCCTCACCAGGCAATAAACTCATCAACACTAATTGACTATTTTTGGCCGTGTATAAAACACGACGGAATTTATTGTTTTCCTGCGTCATTGTTTCTAAATCTATCACATATCCTTTCATATGTTTAACGTAATTTTAATAATTAAAGAATACTTATATTATAGCACATTCAAGAAAGTCCAAACTAATTTAAATCACCCTATTAAATCTGCCCAAAAAATCACGATATTGAACGCCTTCTCTCATCGGCCAAAAATCAAGCGGGACGGGAATTTTACCGCTTCCCCCAGGAACATCTATTACATATAAAGGCATAGCCAAACCGCTCAATCTTCGGCGTAATTCACTGACAATTTTTCGCTCCTTTTTAAAATCAACTAAAAAATGCTCCGCTCCCTTAACTAAATCACAACGAAATAAATAATATGGTTTTACACCAATTTCAATCAAATTGGAAAATAATTTTTCTAGAACATCTACCGAATCATTAACTCCGCGCAAAGAAACTGATTGCGACAACAACATTGTAGAAACCGATTGCAGTAATTTAATCGCACGTCTGGTAGCGGGAGTAAGTTCGTTTGGGTGTTCAAAGTGAACCATTAAATAAAGAGGCTTGTTTTTTATCACCCGCAGAGCCTCTAAAACTTTTTTATTCACCAAGGATGGATTTGAAAAATGCAATCTTGTTCCCACTCTGATTATTTTAATTTGTGGCAAGCCGCCTAGTTTTTTCAAAGCAATTTTCAACAAATGCGGCACAGTAAGCGGATCACCACCGGAAAAAATTATTTCTTTTATTTCCGGATGCTTCTTGATATATAAGATCATCTTATTTAAATCTCGTTCAGAAACTATACCCTTCTTAATATCAGAAACTATGCGGCGGCGTGTACAAAAACGGCAATAGGCCGCGCAATTCATAGTTAAAAGAACCAACACCCTATTATGATATTTATGAACTAATCCTCGACAAACAGTGTGTTCATCTTCCAAAAGAGGATCAATGAAAGTTTTTGTCTCTTTTGTTCCTTCAATTTTACTAGGAATAAATTGTTTATCAATTTCCGGACAAACAATTGTTAGTTTTTTTAATTGCGACGGCAAGGGAGTAAATAAAAGCATAATAAAAATTTAATTATTTTTATTATAGCATAAATTTTTATCAAAAAAAATTTTGGGAAATAAAAAACCACCGTTGACACAATCTCGGGTGGGTTGAAAATCATTAATTAGTCATTATCCGTTGCTAACGCCATCAAAAATTCGTCTTGATCTGTCAAATCAAAGTCATGAAGAATGTCTTTGATTTTTCCAGTAGCCTGAGTGCGACGCTTTTTGGCATTCGCTTCCAGAGCTACAAGGCGTTTATCCAGAATCAACACACTAGCCCTGAGCGAAGCCAGAGTGGATTCAATCTCTAGGAGATTGACATCTGGCTCAGCTAAAATTTCCTCGGAACTTTCCAAAATCTCTGCTTTGTGGTGATCATTTTCAATCTGGCATAAAGAACCGCCAAACTCCATGGGAATAAGATTCACTTCTAGAAGAGTAATCATCTCGGGCACGGTTATCTCTTTAAATAGGGCAATACCCCAACCTTGTTTTTTCACCAGTAGATGAAGCTGTTCTTCTTCGGCCCTAGCCAAACGACCAAAAAGGTCAGCCTTCTCTTTAGTGATAAAATACAAATGGGGCCTGTTCCTTAACTTTTTCTTCTCTATCCAGTCCCAAATAAATGGCAGAGTGAGTAGGTTAGAAACTGCTTTACGGCCTCCACATTGATGGAAATTAGGTACCTTATCAAACGCTTCTATTGGCAATCCTTTGTCAGGATTTTGCGACAATAAAGACACCAACTCTACAAATAACTGCGCCCGAACCAAAGAGTTTCTTATTTCCCCATCCCCTTGGATGGGACTCTCCTCACTAATAATCATGATCCCTCCTAGGTTTGGGTAAAAAATTATTTCTTGTTTAAATTAAAAATAAAAAGGACAAAAATACTTAATTCAACGTTACTACCTTTTGATACTTATGTCAAGCTTATGTACAGTTTTATGTACAGTCATGGTAAAAAATAAAAGGCGCTGGTTTTAGCGCCTTGTCTGCGTTGTACAAAAATTAATCGATGACTAACACACCCTTCTGGATGAGCAGTTTCTCGACCTCATTTACCAAGATCAGCGGATCTCTACCGGAATGAGCAATGGCCATTGCCGTACTAGAGAGATGCATTTCAAGCAGAAACTTACTAACATGACCAGACCTGATAGACTCTTCAACACAAGCCGCGGCGTAGGACTCAATCGGGGTCTCTTCAACGAGCCGAATGGCCTGATCATCGCTAACGCCCCGGGCGACTATCTTCTGGTTTTGCAAGACCTTGTTGTCAGTCTTATGAAGCCACTGTTCAAAATCCGCCTTATCCTTGAAAGCGGTCCAGGTGCGGACACCCGCATAGCCGCCCGCCGCAGCGGTGTACTCAAAAACAACAGCGTAATCTAGTGAATCGGACATTTCTTCCTCCTTTTTTCTGAACAAGCCTCCATTGGCCGTTCAAATAAACCTAACATATTCATCAATTTTTGTCAACCCCTTGTACAGTCAATCTTCAAGGGTGACACTTTTCTAGGCTAAACTATAACAAAAAACACCTCTTTCAAAGAGATGTTTTTCATTCAGGGGGTGAAGGAATCGGACCCTCGCTAATGGTTTTGGAGACCATTGTACTACCATTATACGAACCCCCCATGCTAATTGAGACAGAATTTCTTCTGTCTCAATCTATTTATTTAGTTTCTTTATGAAGATTGTGTTTCTTGCAGTGGCGGCAATATTTTTTTAATTCCAAGCGATTCTTGAGAATTTTTTTATTTTTATGACTGTGATAAGTGACGCGCTTGCAAACAGTACACTCTAATTTAATGAGATTATCTTGCGACATAATTTTATTTAATTATTTATAATATAATGAATGGAGCCGACTCAGGGATTCGGACCCTGGACCTACGGTTTACAAAACCGTTGCTCTACCAACTGAGCTAAGTCGGCTTGGTGGGCAGGGTAGGATTCGAACCTACGTAGCCGTAAGGCGACAGATTTACAGTCTGTTGCGATTGACCGCTCCGCCACCTGCCCTCTGGAGCCGTTGCGCGGAATTGAACCGCGGACCTACTCCTTACCATGGAGTTGCTCTACCAACTGAGCTACAACGGCGTAAAATGAAGTAAAAATTCTAGGATATTTCTTCAATCCTCTCCGTTAAATTTTCTAGTTTTTGATTTTGAGGATTAACCTCCTGAAGACGAGCCAAAGCCTCTTTTGCCATCTCCGGGTCTCTACATATTATACTGATTTCTATTAATTGGTCAAGATACTTGGGGTTTTGAGGCTCAATATCCACAGCTTTAGCAAAATTCCTCAAGGCTAAAGCGGGTTTACCCACTTTAGCATATAATCTGCCTAAATCAAAATATCTAATGGCCAAACTGTTGTCTAAACTAATCGCTTTTTCAAAATATTCAATGGCTTTTTCCATTTCGCCCTTTTTTTCCGCAATCATTCCCAAACGATTATAAGCCCTATCGTCTCGAGGATTTAATTTTAGCAGAAATTTAAAAGTTTCTTCAGCCTCTTTATATTTGTCCAAATCCATGTAAATTTTAGCCAATCCGCGGTAAGCTTCTATATTTTTACTATCCTTTTTTAAAACTTCTATATACTTTCTTTCAGCAAAAGACAAATCCCCTCTTTCCAAAGCCTCTTCTCCTTTAAAAAGCAAGCCTTGGATTGTTTCTTTTTCCTCTGGTTTTTCTGTGGGAATAATATCTTTTTCTTCTTCAATAGATATTTTTTTATACTTTTCCTGGGCTTGAAAAACCCTTTGCCTAAAAGAAGTCTGAACTTTTTTCCACCCTAAGTAAAAAAAATTAAAAATTTTAAAAAATTCCTTAATTTTTTCACCCTTCTTAACTAAAGACCTTTCAAACCTTTGTTTTTTTAAATCTTCTTTTACTTTAGCTTGCTTGATTTCCGTAATTTTTTCTACTTCCAAGACGGACAGTTGGGGAAATTTCCTAACAACAATAATAGCTATGACACCCAAACAAAGAAACAAGATTACTAAGGGAAGAATATACAAAAACATATTAAGAATTGGATAAAAGACGAACAAAAATATCTTTTTTAACACTGACTCCGCCAACTAAAACTCCTTCCACATTTTTTTGATTTAAAAAATCGGCCACATTAGTATCGTCAACGCTACCGCCATACAAAACAGTGACCTTTTCCACGCCCAGTATTTTCTTAACTTTTTCTTTAATAAATTTATGTACATTTTCCGCCTCTTCTGGAAGACAAGGCGCTCCCGTGCCAATTGCCCAAACCGGTTCATAAACAATAATAAAATTATCATTTTTAACATCCTTTAAACAATTTTGCAATTGCTCCCCGATTATTTTTAAAGTCTCACCATTATCTTTTTCTTCTTTAGTTTCCCCTACGCATAAAATAGGAACCAAGCCGTTGGCTAAAACTTTTAACATTTTTTTATTTATCAATTCGTTATTTTCGCCAAGATTTTGCCTTCTTTCACTATGGCCTAAAATAACATATTGACAGCCTATTTCTTTTAAATACTTTGGTGATATTTCGCCAGTAAATGCTCCCCAATCCTCCCAGCAAGAATCTTGCGCCCCTAAAAAAATAGGAAGATCATTGGTTTTTAAAAAATCAGCGGCAACGAATAGATCAACAAAAGAAGGGCAAATGACCACCTCCAAATCGGCCTTATTTTTAAAATCATTTTTAATTGCCTGTAATAGTTCCACGGCTTCACCCTTATTTAGGTACATCTTCCAATTACCAACAATAATTTTTTTCATATACGAAATTATAACAAAAAAATACTTCTTTCACTAATACTATTTAATTTTAAGCGCCTCGGCTAAATCCCCGGCTGTAGCATAAGGCCCAATGGCGGCAACGCGCAAAAATTTATTTTGAAAAACCTCTTTGGCCACAGCTTGCACTTCCTTTAAAGTGACGGCGCGCAAACGTTTTATTTCTTCAAGCGGTGTCCGTATTTTTTTCATCAAAAGAGCCTGCTTGCCATACCATTCCGCCTGGGCGCTAGAATCTTCCAGAGCCAAAACCATGCGACCGGCCAAATTTTCTTTGGCCATACTTAATTCCTCCTTTGTCACGCCCTTTTCTTTTATTTTCTCAAATTCATTTAAAATAATTTCAGCGGCTTCGGCTACACGATTTTTATCTAAACCCGCTCTTACTACTAAATTACCGGTTTCATAATAACGATTTAAACCGGAATTAATCATATAAGCCAATCCCCTTTTTTCCCTTACTTCCACAAACAAACGAGAACTCATGGTTCCGCCTAAAACTACATTTAAAATAGCCAAAGCGGGATTTTTAGAGTTGTCGTAAGAAAAAGACGGAAAACCCAAAGCCAAATGAGCTTGATCGGTTTTTTTATAAAAACTTTTTAAACGAACGGGTGTTTTTTCCGGTTGTTTATATATTTTAAAAATAGGTTTGGAGCTTTTATGATGATTACTGCCAAAAAATTTAATAACTTTACTTTTTAAGTGAGAATCAATCCTCCCCGCCACAACCAAAATCATGTTTTGTGGTTGATAAAAAGATTCATAATAACCCACCATTTCTTTCCGAGTCATTTGACGCACTGTTTTTTCTAGTCCACCCACATCTCTGCCCAAAGGATGATTAGCATACAAAGTTTCCTCAAAAAGCTGTTCCGCATACATGGTAGGATTATCTTTATACATATTTAACTCTTCTACAATCACCCCTTTTTCTTTTTCTAATTCTTCTTCTTTAAACTGAGAACCCCAAAGCATATCGGAAAGCAAGTCCAAAGACAAATCCAAGTGTTCAAAACTGGCCTTAACATAATAACCCGTGTAATCCCTGCTGGTATAAGCGTTATACTCTGCCCCCACCTTATCCAGTTCCTGGGAAATATCTAAAGTAGAAGGGCGTTTAAGAGTGCCTTTAAACATCATATGTTCAATAAAATGGGAAAGACCTGATTGTTTTTCTTTTTCATAACGAGAACCTACGGGAAAAAGAGTTAGAACAGTGGCCGCTTCCGTGCCCTTAACAGGAACAGTAATTACAGTTGCTCCATTAGACAGTTTAGATTTGGAATAC
>MFQT01000014.1:0-161 GCA_001783145.1 Candidatus Magasanikbacteria bacterium RIFOXYB2_FULL_38_10 | reverse complement strand
CTGCAATTCCTTCTCTGCATTAGATGATTCAACATTGATAATAATGGGTTCAGAAGAAAACAACGCATTGAAGTGCCACCCATTCATACCAAAAGAAGACAGCTATCTTTTATTAGAGCATAATGTATGGGACATAGGGCATTATTCCATATTGCTTAATC
>MFQT01000013.1 GCA_001783145.1 Candidatus Magasanikbacteria bacterium RIFOXYB2_FULL_38_10 | reverse complement strand
CGCATCAACTGCAAACAGCAGGACAAAATGCCGTTTTGATTAATGAGACTTATTTAGCTAATCGTCGACAGTTGGAATTATTTATTGGTCGGGCGGAAAAAGAGGCTCAATTTGATTGGAGGGATAAAACAATTGCGGTCCTTGGTTTGGCTTTTAAACAGGATACTAATGATATTCGTAATTCACCCAGTATTGATGTGGTTAATTTTTTGTTAGAAAAATCGGTCAAAAAGATAAAATTATTTGATCCTGCGGCCAGTGAAAATTTTGAAAGAATTTTTCCTTCATCAGAAAAAATTAAATATTTTAAAACTGAAGATGAAACAATTGAAGATACAGATTTGATAGTACTGGCTACTGATTGGCCGCAATTTAGAAATTTATTTGATAGTTTAGTTAAATTAAAAACTAGACCATTAATATTGGATGGTCGGCGAATTTTGGAGGGTTCATTTGAAGAATTACAAAAAAATGGCTTTAATGTAATAGCAGTTGGTAGTCCTTTGTTGAGAAGTAAAAAATAAATAAAATGTTATGAATCAAGAAAAGATAGGCATTGTGGGGGTAGGTATGGTTGGAGGATCTTTGTCACGATATTTTCAGGAAATAAAGAAAATAGATCCAATTTTGTTTGATCCCCCCAAAGGATTTAATGATGTAGAAAAATTAAATCAAGCCGATATTGTTTTTATTTGTGTCCCCACTCCTTATAATGAAGTAAGTTGTAGTTTTGATAATAAACATTTAGATGAAGCCTTTGAGGTGTTGCAAGGACAAAAAATAGTAGTCATCAAATCTACTGTTTTACCAGGCACCACCGCTGAGTATCAAAAAAAATTTCCTCAGCATAAAATTTTATTCAATCCAGAGTTTTTAACGGAGGTAACAGCTGATTATGATACTAAAAATCCTCATAGACAAATATTGGGAGTGACAGACCAAAGTAATAATGTGGCAGAAAAAGTTTTGGCTCTTTTAGCCAAAGCCCCGTTTGAGAAAATAATAAAAGCAGAAGAAGCTGAATTGGTTAAGTATTATAATAATTGTTTTTATGCTCTTAAGGTTGCTTTTGTTAACCAAATTTATGATCTTTGTCAGAAATTAAATGTTAATTATGATGTTGTTAAAGATTGCGCCAAAGCCGAGCCGATGATGGGAACAAATCATTTTGAAGTATTTCATAAGGGTTTTAGGGGGTATGGAGGTAAATGTTTACCCAAAGATGTCCGTTCCTTAATAAAATTAGGCGATGAAATTGGAGTAAATTTGAGTTTATTGAAAACAGCCGAAGCTTATAATAATATCTTTGGCAAAAATAAATAATATGAAATATTTGATTACGGGCGGAGCTGGGTTTATTGGCTCGCATGTTGCCGAGGCCTTAATTTGGCGCGGTGATGAGGTTGTTATAATTGATAATTTTAATGATTATTATAGTCCATTGTATAAAAGGCGTAATATTGAGAATTTTAAAAATAATCCGCGAGCGGTGGTGGTAGAAGGTGATATTTGTGATTCAAAATCAATCAATTCAATTTTTGAAAAAAATAAGGTTGAGTCTGTCATTCATTTAGCTGCTAGGGCCGGTGTGCGTCCTTCTATTGAAGATCCTTTGTTGTATGAGAAAGTAAATGTTGGTGGAACTTATTTATTATTTAATAGTATGCGTCGTTATGGGGTAAATAAAATTGTTTTGGCTTCCAGCTCTTCGGTTTATGGCAATCAAACAAAAGTTCCTTTTTCGGAAACCGATTGTGTGGATTTTCCAATTTCTCCTTATGCCGCCACTAAAAAATCTTGTGAGGAAATAGCCTATACTTTTAATAAAATAGCGGGAATTAAAAGTGTCTGTTTGCGTTTTTTTACAGTTTACGGTGAACGCGGCCGCCCGGATATGGCTCCCTGGTTGTTTATTGAATCTATTTTAAATAATCAGAAAATAAAAGTATTTGGTGATGGTTTAGTCAAACGAGACTATACCTATGTAGGAGATGTCGTAGAAGGTATTTTGTCTGCTTTAGATAAACTTAACAAGTTTCAATGTGAGATAATTAATTTGGGAAATGGTAAGCCTATAATTTTAAAGAATTTTATTGAAACAGTTGAAAGGATAACAGGTTTAAAGGCAAATCAGGAAATTTTGCCTCAACAGTTAGGAGATGTCTTTCAAACTCACGCAGATATAACTAAGGCTCAAAATCTTTTGGGATACCAACCTAAAGTTTCTTTAGAAGAGGGTTTGAGTAAATTTTTTATATGGTATAAAAAAAATATTAATTAATTTTTATGGCAAAAGTTTTAGTTACCGGTGGCGCTGGATTTATTGGCTCACATTTGGTGGATAAATTGATTGAAGAAAAAAATGAGGTTGTTGTAATTGATGATCTTAGTTTAGGTAAACAGGAATTTGTTAATCCCGCGGCTAGTTTTTATAAAATGGATATCCGCGATTTTTCTTCAATTAAAAATTTATTTGGAGGTTGCGAGGCGGTTTTTCATTTGGCGGCCGATCCGCGTTTACCGCTTTCTATTGAAAATCCTTTGCTGACTCACGAGATTAATGTGACAGGAACTTTAAATGTTTTAGAGGCTTGTAGAATGGCCAATGTTAAAAAAGTTATTTTTTCTTCTTCCTGTGCTGTTTATGGAGATCAAGTTTTACCTATTAGTGAAAAAAATGAGCCAAATCCTAAAAGTCCTTATGGGCTGCATAAGCTAATTGGTGAAGAATATATGCGTTTATATTCTGATCTTTTTGGACTAAAGACTGTGTCCTTGCGTTATTTTAACGTCTACGGACCTCGTAAAACTGCTGAGGGTGGTTATCCAATGGTTATACCGATTTTTTTAAAACAAAAAAAAGAAGGAAAAAAATTAACAATTGTTGGCGATGGAGAACAGACACGTGATTACATAAACGTTAAAGATGTGGTTTTGGCCAATTTGATTGTTTGGAATTCTAATCTTAAGAGTGGCGAGTGTCTAAATATAGGATCGGGTAAACAAACTAGTGTTAATAAAATAGCTGAAGTAATTGGTGGTGAAAGAGAAAATATCCCTCCTCGTTCCGGAGAAATGCGTTTTATTGAAGCTGATATTTCTAAAGCTAAGGAATTATTAGGCTGGTCGCCCACTATAAAATTAGAAGAAGGTATTGTTGAACTTAAAAAAGAATGGGCATTGGAATAAATAATTTTTGAACATTTTTAAAACAAAAAGCCGCCGATTGGCGCTTTTTTGTTTTGTCTTTTTAAATTTTTATCTCCCCGTCCTTTTAATAATAGCGTTAATTGTTTTGAGAATTGTAAGGGCGTCTAGCAGTAGGGAGCGATTCTTAATATAAAATAAATCATACTGCAATTTTATTAAATTACCTTCTAAAGAATCGGTATATTTATAATTAGCCTGCGCCCAGCCGGTGAGGCCCGGTTTAACTAAATGTCTGGCATTGTAGTAAGGCATTATTTTTTGCAATTCAGCTACAAATTCCGGGCGTTCTGGTCTGGGGCCAATAAAACTCATTTCATTTCTTAAAATGTTTAAAGCTTGAGGTAACTCATCCAAACGCAGGGTGCGTAAAATTTTGCCCGTTTTAGTCACTCGCGCATCATGGGCGGTGGTAAATTGCGGCCCATTTTTTTCCGCATCCTGAATCATGCTGCGAAATTTGTAGATATAAAATATTCGCCCATCTCTTCCTATGCGCATTTGTTTATAAAATACAGATCCTTTGTCAGTTAGTTTTATCAGTAAGGTTATAGGGATAAAAAATAAGCCAAAAGGGATAATCATTAAAATTCCTAAAAGAATATCCGCCCATCTTTTAATTGTCTCGTAAGCATTTTTTTCTGGATTTTTAAGATTTTCCAAAAACCAACCTTGGGACAAGGCAGACAAAGGAACGCGGTGGGTAACATTTTCGTAAAAAGTGTCTAAGCTGTGAATGTTGAGCCTGGACAAGATAGCTTCATATAAAATATGACCAATTTTTTCTTTCAATTCACTTGAAACTAAAATGATTGTGTCTATCTTTTTATTTTTGACAAATTCCAATAAATTTTCAGTACTGTTTAAAATTTCAATGTTGCTGGGAAGAGAAGATGTTAAATTTTGTTCTTCTAAATTCAGAACGGCAACCGTTTCGTAACCTAATTGGGAATTATTGTGAAAGGTGCTGATCAGTTCCTGTGCTTCTTTGGAAAGTCCTAAAAAAATTAAACGACTGCGGAAGGCAGTGGTACTTAACAAATAATGCGCCAGCAAACGCCATAAAATAAAAAAAATCAAGTAAAGACCGGTAAAGATTAAGAGTACGGTTTTAGGGCTTAATTGTTGAATGTTTAAAATATAAAAAAAGCCGATTGTTAAAAGAAAGTTTATTATTAAACTTGTGGCAAAAGATCCAAAAAACAGTAAACTATTTTTGGTTTTGCGTAAATCGTAAAGGCCACTGACGTAAAATACCGCCAACCATAAAAAGAAAATTAGTGTAAAAGTTGGCCAATGTTTACCCCACAGTTCTATTCGTGGATCTTTTTGAAATCTTAGGGCCAGAGACAAAAATAAAGCCAAATAAAGACCGCAAATGTCACCTGCTATTAGTAAAAGTTGTTTAAAATTAGTGTTCATAGCTGTCTTAAAAATATCATAAGAAAGCTAAAAAAGCAAGTCTTGACTGGACAGAAGACACTTTAATTTGATAAAATATAAGCATATATTTAGATTAAAAATATAAAATTATGTCCAAAACTCCCATTTTTGGTAAAAAAAATGTTTTAGTCACCGGCGGAGCAGGCTTTATCGGTTCTCATCTTTGCGAGGCATTGCTTAGGAATAATAAGGTAATTTGTCTGGATGATTTTTCTAACAGCCATGTGGAAAATATAGAACATCTTTTAAAAGATCCGGATTTTGAGTTTGTCAGGATAAATATCAATAACCCCTTTAATTTGGAAGATTTGCCCGAATTGGAAAAATTTAAAATAAAATTTCAAGGCATTCAAGAAATTTATCATTTAGCCTGTCCCACCTCTGCCAAAAATTTTGATCAATTTAAATTAGAAACCCTCTTATCTAACAGCCTGGGTATGCGGCAAGTTTTGGATTTGGCCGTTAAATACAATTCCAAGATTGTTTTTGGGTCCAGCTCTGTAATTTATGGCCCGCGCCGCAATGACACGGATAAGATAAAAGAAAGCGAATGGGGGACGGTGGATAATTTAAGCCCGCGTTCCTGTTACGATGAAGGTAAGCGTTTTGCCGAAACCATGTGCGTTACCTATTCTCAAATTTATAATTTAGACGTTAGAATTGCGCGTATTTTTAGAACTTATGGCCCGCGTTTAAAATTATTTGACGGACAAATGATTACGGATTTTATTGTTGATGCTTTGCGTGGCAATGACGTGGTGATTTATGGCGACGAGACATTTTCTTCTTCTTTGACTTATGTGGGCGATATTTTAGACGGACTAACAAAATTAATGGAAGCTTATAAAGTCAGCGGACCTGTCAATTTGGGAGCGGAAAATGTCTATCTTTTAAAGGACGTGGCGGAGTTTATTATTAAATCGGTTAATTCTAGCTCTCAAATAAGATTTGAAAAACCATTGGTTTTCATTACCTCTTTGGGTTTGCCCAATATTGATCGCGCCAAAGAAGAATTAGGCTGGTTTCCCGTGGTATCTTTGGAAGAGGGGTTGAAAAAAACCATTGATTACACTGTTGCTCATGAAAAGATGGTGGGAGCCGAATAATTTATGAGAATTGCCGTAGTAATTCCAGCCTTTAATGAGGAAAAGAGAATTGGTGAAACAGTAAGGGGTATTTCGGCTTTGTATCCAGAATATCAGATAGTAGTTATTGATGATGGGTCTGCTGATAGAACTGTTCTAAAAGCCAAGGAAGCGGGGGCGCAGGTTTTACAGCATCTAATAAATCGTGGCCAAGGTGCGGCTTTGCAAACAGGAACCACTTACGCTTTAAACCAAGGCGCGGATATAATAGTTCATTTTGATGCAGACGGCCAGTTTGAGGCCAAGGAAATTGAGGTTATGCTCCAGCCAGTTTTAAAAGGCGAGGCTGACGTTGTTTTAGGTTCGCGTTTTTTATCTCAAAAAAATAGTGTGCCCTGGAGTAAGAAAAAAATCATTTTACCTCTGGGACGCCTGGTTAATTTTTTATTTACCGGTTGCTGGCTTAGTGACGCGCATAATGGTTTTAGGGTTCTTACTTATCGCGCCGCCCTGGTTTTAGATTTAAAACAGGATCGTATGGCTCATAATTCGGAAATTATTAGATTTATTGCGGAAAATAAATTACCTTTTGTAGAAAAAGGAATAACTGTTTTTTATCATCATTATGGTCAGCGTTTCAGCGGAGGTTTAAAAATCATTAAAGATTTATTATTGGCTAAATTTCTTAAATAAGTATGTTAATTCAAATTATTCTTTCTTTATTTGTAATTTTTGCCTTGATTAAAACAACGCAAAAATTTAAAAGCAAAGAAATTTCTTTGATAGCTTTGTTTTTTTGGGTCTTATTTTGGCTAGTGGTTGTTTTGGTTGTCTGGCGCCCCGGTCTTTCCACGGAACTCGCTAATTTTTTGGGAGTGGGTCGCGGAGCCGATCTTTTGTTTTATTTTTCCATCGCCCTGCTTTTTTATTTAATTTTTAGGATGACTGTTAAAATGGAAAAAATGGAACGGAATATTACAAAAATAGTTAGAGAGATTAGTTTGGGTCAAGGAGCCAAAGATAAATAAAAAGAGCGAAATCGGTTTAGTGCGTTAGGATTGGATTAAACAAACCAAGAGATTATGAGAATTTTGTTTGTTTCACCGGTTTTTAAACCATATTCGGCGGGTATTGGCCGGGTGGTAGAAAATGAGGCCAAAGGTTTAAGTAGGTCTGGTTTTGAAATAAATATTTTGACCCCGTTGTATAACCAAAGATGGATTCAGGAAGAAAAAAATAATGCTTACGCAATACGACGCGTTAAGCCTTTGCGGCAATTGGGCAATGCCGCTTTAATTAAGAATTGGCCACGAGAAGATTTTGATTTAATCCATTTGCATTATCCGTTTATTGGGGGGGTGCGCGCAACTTTAAAATTAAAGAAAAAGACCGGTCAACCTTTGGTAGTTACTTATCATATGGATTTATTACAGGATGGATTCAAAGGTCTTTTTTTCAAAATTTATTCCCGGCTGACTTTGCCAAAAATTTTACAAGCGGCGGATAAAATTATTGTCAGCAGTTTAGATTACGCCCAAAATAGCGCTTTGGCACCATTCTTTTTAAAATATCAGGGTAAAATTATAGAAATTCCTTTTGGCGTAGAAGAAAGTGGCAAATATTTAAATAAAGAAGATACGCGTCGTGAGCTTGATTTAAGTTTATCTTTAAAAGTTATTTTGTTTGTAGGCGCTTTAGATAAGGCCCATTATTTTAAAGGTTTGCCCATTTTATTTAAAGCTTTACAATTGCTTAAAAATCAAACTGATTTTAGATTGGTGATTATAGGCAAAGGAGAAAGGCGGGAATTTTATCAAAATTTGGCCAAGAAAGAAGGAGTCCAAGATAAGGTTATATTTAAAGGTTTTGTTTCGGATGAAGATTTGATAAAATATTACCAGTCTGCAGATTTATTGGTTTTGCCGTCAAGCGGCAAGTCTGAGGCTTATGGCATGGTTTTGTTAGAAGCGCAAAGCCAGGGTTTACCGGTTTTGGCATCTGATCTTCCGGGGGTCAGAAAACAGGTGGCTCCACGGAGTGTTGGCGTTTTTCCTGTTGGAGATTTTAGAAAAACGGCTTATGTCTTAAGAGACTTTTTTGAAAAAGATAAAGTTGATAGAGCATCTATTAAAAAATGGATTTTAGAAAATCGCAGCGCCAATTTAGAAATTAAAAAACTTTCAGATCTTTATAAAACCCTTGCGCGCTAATCAGTATTTAGATATAATTAAATAACAAAAATAATTTAAATAAATTTAATCTATGTGCATTGATGAATTAAAAAAGTCATTCAACAGTTTGTCTCCAACCACCAGCTTTTTAGTTGGTTTTATTCTGGCTCTTTTAATTTTATTTTCCATTGGTTTTTTTGTCCTTTTGGGTTTAGCCGTAAAGAGTAATGCTTCTTGGGTTGAAGAAAAAACAGACAAAGCCTCTGCTCAGAATGAAAATAAAATAGCCAATAATGATGGGGCGGCAGGTCAACCCGGCAGTTTGACAGAACCCGCGGGAATTGTGGCGCCCCTTACTAAGAAAGATCATGTCCGCGGATCCGAAAATGCCGCTCTTACTTTAATTGAATATTCTGATTTTGAGTGTCCTTACTGCAAAAAATTTCATGTTACTATGCAGCAGTTAATGGATGAGTATAAAGGAAAAATTAAATGGGCTTATCGTCATTACCCTTTAAGCTTTCATGCTAATGCCCAAAAAGAAGCCGAAGCGACTGAATGTGCCTATTATTTGGGTGGTCAGGATAAATTCTGGCAGTTTGCCGACGCCCTTTACGAGCGCACCACTTCTAACGGTACTGGTTTTGCTTTAACGGATTTGCCCAAACTTGCCATGGAACTTGGTTTGGATAAAAAAGCTTTCAGTGCCTGTTTAGATGGGGGGAAATATGCGGATTTTGTAAAGACTTCCTTAAGCGAGGGGAGCGCGGCCGGGGTATCCGGAACTCCTGGTACAATTTTGATAGATGCCAAAGGTAATAAAGAATTGATAGCTGGTGCTTATTCCATAGAACTCATGAAACAAATAATTGATAGTGCTTTGAAGCAGTAAAGTTAGCTCAAAAAGTCGTCCTGAAAGAGGGCGACTTTTTGATAAAGAAAAAGTTATCCACATTTGAAACACAACATCTTGTGGTATAATCATATAAGGCAACACAACTAATAGTTTTTTAAAAAATTTAATTTAATTGATTTATGACCGCCGCCAAAGTAAATAAAATAACCCAAATAAGAAAACGCGATGACAGAATTGTCCCGTTTGAAGAAGGGAAGCTTGTTAAAGCGATTCTTTTATCTTTAGAGGCTACTCAAGAAATTGAGAGTCCTAAAAAAAGAATCAAGATAGCTGGAAAGGTGGCGGAAGAAATTTTAAATACTCTTAATAAAAGGTTTCATGCCCGGTCTATTCCGGCCGTAGAAGAAGTTCAGGACATTGTAGAAGAAGAATTGGGCAAAGCCAAGCTTTTTAAAACTGCTAAGGCTTACATTTTGTATCGCGATCAGCGCGCCAAAGTTAGAGATATGCAGACTTTAATCAATTCCGATGAATTGATTGATGGGTATCTAAACCAATTAGACTGGCGCGTTAAAGAAAACAGCAACATGTCTTATTCTTTGCAAGGATTAAATAATCATGTTGCTTCGGCAGTGAGTTCTCATTATTGGCTTAATCGCATTTATCCTCAAGAAGTGCGCGATACTCATTCTAGCGGTGATTTGCATTTGCATGATTTACAACTGCTTTCCGCTTATTGTTGCGGTTGGGATTTAAAAGAGCTTTTGATTCAAGGTTTTGGCGGTGTTTCGGGAAAAATAGAATCCAAACCGCCTAAGCATTTTCGCACGGCCTTAGGACAGCTGGTGAACTTTTTTTATACTTTGCAGGGTGAAACGGCCGGCGCTCAAGCCGTTTCCAGTTTTGATACTTTGCTTGCTCCTTTCATCCGTTTTGATAAACTTTCTTATGACGATGTAAAACAAGGATTGCAAGAATTTTTGTTTAACATGAATGTGCCAACGCGTGTTGGTTTTCAAACTCCTTTTACCAACATCACCATGGATCTGCTTCCCGGTAAATATATGGCAGATGAGGCTGTGATTATTGGCGGCGTTCCCCAAAAGGAAACTTACAAGGATTTTCAACCGGAAATAGACACGTTGAATAGGGCTTTTGCCGAGATAATGTTAGAGGGCGATGCCAAGGGTCGTGTTTTTACTTTTCCTATTCCCACCTACAATATTACCAAAGATTTTAATTGGGAAAATCCTGTTTTGGAACCTGTTTGGTTGATGACTGCCAAATATGGCATTCCTTATTTTTCCAATTTTATCAATTCCGACATGAAACCGGAGGATGCTCGTTCTATGTGTTGTCGTTTGCGTCTTGATAATCGTGAATTACGCAAAAAAGGTGGCGGTTTATTTGGCGCTAATCCTTTAACCGGTTCCATTGGTGTGGTTACTATCAATTTGCCACGTATCGGCTATCTTTCTAAATCCAAAGAAGAATTATTTAATCGCTTGTCTCGTTTAATGGACATTGCCAAAACATCTTTAGAAATCAAACGTCAGGCAATTGAAAAATTTACCGAACAAGGCTTGTATCCTTATTCTAAGCATTATCTTGGTGGCATTAAAGAAAGGTTTGGCCAGTATTGGAAAAATCATTTTAACACCATTGGCATTAATGGCATGAATGAAATGGCTTTGAACTTTTTAGGTGAAGATAAAAATTTAATCACTGTTGAAGGACAGGAATTTGCCAAAGAGGTTTTAGATTTTATGCGTCAGAGAATGGGTACCTATCAAGAAGAAACCAATAATTTATATAATTTGGAGGCTACGCCGGCTGAAGGTACGGCTTATAGGTTTGCCCGTAAAGATAAAGAATTATATCCGGGAATACTTTGTGCCAACGAAGAAGCTTACCGCAAGGGTAAAGCTGATCCTTACTATACCAATTCCAGTCATTTACCGGTTGGTTTTACAGATGATATATTTGAGGCTCTGCGTCTGCAAGATCCTTTGCAAACGCGCTACACCGGCGGTACTGTTTTGCATGGTTTTATTGGTGAAATGCTACCCAGTGCTGAAGCCACCAAACAATTAGTTAAAAAAATTGCCGAGAATTTTCATCTACCATATTACACCATTACCCCCACCTTTAGTGTTTGTCCTAAACATGGCTATTTGGCCGGTGAACATCAATTTTGTCCCAGATGTGATGAAGAAATAGGTTATACCGATTATGTTTCTAAAAAACAACCAGCCTTAATTAATTAATGAGCCTAAGCTCTTAAAAATATGCAAGAATCTAATAGTGATTCATCCTTGAGGAGGCAACCATGCGAGGTCTACTCCAGGGTAGTTGGGTATTTGCGTCCTGTTGCTCAATGGAATAAGGGAAAACAGGCGGAATTTTACGATCGACAGGAATATGATAAGCAATTGCCTGATTGCGGTTGCTAAAATTATGGTTTTTAAAAAGGCCCCTTGTTGGGGCCTTTTACCTCTTTTTTATGATTATCAGCGGATTACAAAAATTAACTCTTTTAGATTATCCGGGCAAGATAGCGGCCACTATTTTTACTTTTGGCTGCAATTTTCGTTGCGGATTTTGCCATAATCCAGAATTGGTACACGCAGAGCGGCGTGTAGTGCAAAATGAATTAAAAGAGGAAGCCGTATTAAATTTTTTACAGGAACGTCAAGGCTTTTTAGAAGGGGTGGTTATTACAGGAGGCGAACCAACTTTACATAAAGACTTGCCCCGATTTTTACAAAAGATTAGAGAATTGGGTTTTTCAATTAAGATAGATACCAACGGAACTAATAATCAAATGTTAGCGGAGCTTTTAAATAAAAAGTTGGTGAATTTTTGGGCCATGGATATTAAAAATACTTTTGCTAAGTATACCGCTACGGTGGAAAGGGAAATAGAGTTAGAAGAAATTAAAAAAAATATAGAATTAATTAAAAATAGTGGTTTGGATTATGAATTTAGGACAACTGTCGTGGAAGGTTTGCATTCCGCGGAAGACATTTTAGAAATGGCCAAAATGATTAGTGGGGCCAAAAAATATGTTTTGCAAAAATTTATTTCCCGCCAAAGTTTGGTTAACCCCAAATATATCGGTCAAAAATCTTTCTCTGATGAAAATTTGCAAAATTTAGCCAAGCAATGTGAAAAATGGGTGAAGAAGTGCGAAGTAAGATGAAAAGTTATAAATTTAAGGATTTTTATAAATAAATTATTTTTTTGCTTAATTTAAAAAATTTAGTATAATGTATTTGCTGTCAGTTTTTTTGTATTATTAATTTTGTTTAAAAATATGCGTCTTAAATTTTTATCATTTGTATTGATTTTGCCCCTATTTGTTTTTGTTGGTGCAGGTTGTTCAGCTCTTAAACAGGGCCAAAATAATGCCGTCGTGGAGCCTCAAGGCAATATTTTGTTTGTGGGCGAGGGCTGTCCGCATTGTGAAAAAGTTGAGGAATTTATTGATCAAAACAAAGTTAAAGATAAAGTCTCTTTTGTCATGTTAGAAGTTTATAAAAATAAAGACAATGCCGCTTTAATGGCTAAAAAAGCCGGTCTTTGCGGCATCCCTTTAACCGGTATGGGAGTTCCTTTTTTGTGGGATGGTTCCAAATGCTTAGTGGGGGATATAGATATAATTAATTTTTTTCAAGAAAAAATAAAATAAGTATCTTGCTATGAAGAAGATTTTATTGTTGATCCTCGGAATTTTTTTAACTATGCCTGGTATTGCTCAGGCTTTTTGTCCAGTTTGTACCATTGCCGTAGGGGCGGGAGTGGGGTTTTCCAGATGGCTCGGAATTGATGATACTATTAGTGGTTTATGGGTTGGCGGCCTAACTGTTTCCTTGATTGCTTGGACGATTGATTGGTTTAATAGAAAAAAAATAAAATTTATTGGTAGAAAAATTATCACTACAATTTTTTATTACGCTCTCATTGCGGCGCCTTTATTTTGGATTGGCATTATAGGGCATCCTTTTAATAAAATGTGGGGAGTGGATAAATTATTGCTGGGCATTATTGTTGGCAGTATCTTCTTTTTTCTGGTGGGATTTTTTTATCAATTTTTAAAGAAAAAAAATGGTGGCCACGCTCACTTTCCTCTACAAAAAGTAGCCATGCCGGTTGGCGTCTTAATTATTTTAAGTTTAGTTTTTTATTTTATAACTAAATAAATCAAGTTTAAGTATGGAACAAAAAATACCGGATTTGCAACAATTCATGGACAAAGTTTTAGAGATGAAAAAAACCAACAAGGTAGATTTGTCTTCGGGCGAGGATTTAAGTATTGCCCTTATGAATTTAATAAGTTTGGAGGAGCATTTTTTCTTTACTGGGGCCAAATTGGAAAAGCCGGAATATTTTGACTTACTTAAAGAAATTCGCGATTTACGCAAGGGACTTTTGCCGCAGATTGTTACCAATCCCGACGGCGAAGAATGGTGTATTTCCAAACACCTTTTAGCCGCTTCTATGCGTTTAATGGAAGTGGGAACAAAATATCAAACTTCGGGAAAAAAACAGGAGGCTGAAGAGATGTTTAAAAAAGCTTATAATTTATATTCTCTTTTTTGGGGAATCAATTTAAAATTAGTTGATACCGGTGAGATAAAAAAAATTGATGAAAATTCTTTAAATAAACATGATGAAGGTAAGAAAGGCATTTTTGGTAAATTAGGGGAGTTGGTTAAAAAAGTGGTTGATTGTTGTTTAGAATGAGTTTTTTAAAAAAATTTATAACAAAAAACCCGCTTCTGAGCGGGTTTTAAATTTGTAAATTTTTTAAAAATAAGCTAAGATAAAAACAGGCGTGTTTTTTAACACTTTTGGAGGAACCATGCAAGATGGGCCACAAGCCAGCCAAGTGTCAGTGTCCAGCTCTCTCCCCATCTTTATAACCCGATTTCCCGGCGTAGTAGCCGTGGAGGTTAACGAACCAAGCGGAAGATTTGTCTGGTTTTCTACTCTTTCCACTTTTGATGTCTCTAACGGGAAAAAATATCCGCGTTTATTTAAGGGAGAAGGGGTTGGAATTTTGCGCCATGGTTTTTATGAGAACCATCTGCCAGGAGAAGAAAACATTCCTGGTTGGAATTTTTCTTTGGCTGTTCATAATCAGCTCTCTGACATAGGCGGAGTTACTTTTAAGGTGACTCGTCCCTATAATTTTGCCGGAAGGAAGCCTTTCACTTTTTTTACTCTTTCACCGGAACGTATTTTTAACGACATGTTGGAAGAACTGGGATTTCCAAGCAAGGGTACCATTCCCGAAGAATTGTGGCTGACGCCGCAATTACCTGAACGCATTGGTGAATTTGTGAAAACCCAGGCCGAACGTTTTAGTAAACGCAAGCCTTAGTTTTTTTATCCTGCGCCCCCAATTTAACAGTTTGGGGGTTTTATTTGCTTGCTCAATCGGGCTGGGGGGATTTGCCTTCAACTCTCGGCTCGCCGTCTTTCGCCTCGGTTTCAGGCTCGCCTCGCGATTTTGCCTGCTGGCAAAATAACGCTCCGGCGTTCAAATCCCCGCGCAAGCAAAATTATTTGCTTGCTCAATCGGGCTGGGGGGATTTGAACCCCCGACCTCATCGTCCCGAACGATGCGCGCTAGCCAGCTGCGCTACAGCCCGATACGCCGATTATAAAGCAAATTGCTCTAAAAATCAAGATATGTTAAAATTAAGAGCAAGGAATCAGCCTTTTTTAAATTTAAAGTTAATTATGAAACAAATAAAATCATATTTTGAATACGCCATAGAAAAGAAAGCCTCGGATCTGCACTTGGTGGCCGAAGAATTACCTTTAATCAGAATCCACGGTAATTTAGAAGAAATTGAGGATAAAAAATTGCCTTTAGCCGAGTTAAAAGAACAAATTTTTACTCTGTTAAACAAAGATCAAGAAGAAAAATTTACAGAAGAAAAAGAATTGGATTTTGGTTTAGAAATTGGCGGCAACAGATTTAGAATAAATGTTCATCAACAGGAGGGGAAAATTGGCTTAGCCGCCCGTTTAATTCCCACTGAAATACCCGCTCCAAAAGATTTGGGTTTTTCTCCTATCATGTATGAGTTGCCAAAAATGCTTGATGGTTTAATTTTAGTCACCGGTCCAACAGGTTGCGGAAAATCAACCACTGTAGCCTCTATGTTGGAGATGATTAATGAAGAACGCAAAACGCACATTGTTACAATAGAAGATCCGATTGAGTTTGCTTTTGAAGATAAAAAAAGTTTAATTGAACAGCGCGAGGTAGGCAGGGACACCAAATCTTTTCATGAAGCTTTAAAACGAGTTTTGCGCCAAGACCCCAATGTAATTTTTGTGGGGGAAATGCGCGATCCGGAAACTATTTCTGCCGCCCTGACTGCCGCAGAAACCGGTCATTTGGTTTTTTCTACCTTGCACACTCCTAGCGCAGCGGAATCCGTGGAACGCATTGTAGATGTTTTTGAGGGTTACAAGCAAAAACAAATTTTAGTGCAACTGGCTTCTGTTTTGCGGGCAGTAATTTCTCAACAATTGGTACCGGGAAAAAAAAGCGGGTTAGTGGCTGTGCGCGAAATTTTAATAAATACTCCGGCTGTGGCTAATTTGATAAGAGAAAATAAAATAGCCCAGATACCCTCGGCCATTCAAACTGGCGCTAAAGATGGGATGATTACACTGTCTAATGATTTAGCCGATTTAGTTAAACAGGGATTGGTTGATGAAGAAACAGCCAAGCGTCGTACAGGAGAATCCGGCAGTAGAAAGAAATACATTTAAAAAAGCAGTTTGAATGATTTTGGCGGAATGAGGAATTTTTTAAAGCGTTTTTTGTGTCTTTTCAATATCGTCATAAAAAAAAGAATCCAAATTCTAATGATGCACGATTAAGTATTATAAAATACAGCGCGGGCGTTTTTTTATTTTTAATTGTTTTAAAATTATTTTTATTGCAAGTGGTTAATTATGATTTATATGCCAAGGCCGCCGAAAATCGCCACAATTTATTTTTAGATTTATTGCCTAAACGCGGACAAATTTATTTTAAAGATCTAAAAAAACAGGATTATTCCGCTCCCGCAGCTCTTAATCGCGATGTTTATACCGTAGTGGCTGATCCCAAGATTATTACGGAAAATTTTAAAGACAAAAATTTTTTAATTGAAACTTTGTCTAAAAAACTGGAAATTTCCGCCAAAGAGATAGAGGAAAAAATTTCTAAAGAAAAGAGTCGTTATGAAATAATTAAAAAAAAGGTTTCGGACGAAGTGGTGGAACAATTGAAATTGGAAAATTTAAAGGGGATAGTTTTTGAAAGAGTACCAGCGCGTTATTATCCGGAAAAAAATTTAGCTTCGCAGGAGTTGGGCTATCTAGGTTATGATGATAGCGGAATACCTAAAGGGTTTTATGGATTGGAAGGGTATTTAAATAATCTCTTATCCGGTGAAGCGGGATTTTTATCAACCGAAAGAGACGCGCGTGGCGGTTGGTTAACACTTTTGCCTAGGACCGAAAAATCAGCAGTTGATGGCGCCAATCTTTATCTGACAATAGACAGAACTATTGAATACGTGGCTTGTGCAGCATTAAAAGATGGTATAGAAAAATATCAAGCCAAGGGAGGGACTGTTATTATTATGAATCCTCAGAATGGTGCTCTTTTGGCCATGTGTAATGAACCTGATTTTGATCCTAATGATTATGGCTCAGCAGAGGATTTGCGTTTGTTTAATAATGATGCTATTTTTACCCCTTATGAGCCAGGATCGGTTTTTAAGGTGATTACCATGGCCGCGGCCTTGGATTTGGGCAAGGTGACTCCCAATACCACTTTTGTGGATACGGGAGCCCTGCAGTTTGGTCCGCATATTATTCGCAACGCGGCCAGTAAGGTGTATGGCGAGCAGACAATGACCGGGGTTTTAAAAGAATCTATTAACACCGGCGCGGTTTTTGCCGCGCAAAAAGTAGGATTGGAAAATTTTAAAAAATATGTTAAAGATTTTGGTTTTGGCGTTTTGACGGGCATAGAAATGGATAAGGAAACTCCCGGCAGTATCGCTTCTTTAAGTGACAAGTCCGATATTTATTTGGCCACAGCCTCTTTTGGCCAAGGTATCACGGCTACTCCTTTGCAATTGGTCAGCTCTTATGCGGCCATAGCCAACAAAGGCCGTTTGTACAAACCCTATATTGTAGAAGAAACACGATATGCCGATGGTCATTTGGACAAAACCTCGCCGCGTTTAATTAGACAAGTAATTTCTGAACGAGCGGCGCGTCTACTTTCCGGTATGATGACTATTGTGGTTAAAGAAGGGCATGGTAGGGCTGCCAATGTGCCCGGTTATTACATTGCCGGTAAAACCGGTACAGCTCAAATTCCCGGACCAGGCGGAAAATATATAGAAGGTTCAACCAACCAGACTTTTATTGGTTTTGGACCGGTTGATAATCCTCAATTTGTGATGCTGGTTAAATATGTTGAGCCTAATGTTCTTTATGCTGAATCTTCGGCGGTTCCGACTTTTGGTGAAATAGCCAAGTTTCTGGTACAATATTTGGAAATTCCTCCTAGTAAATAATTATGTTTTTATTACAGAATATTTTAAAAATTTTGGCGCAAAAAATTTTAGCAAAGTATCATCCTAAAATTATAGGAATTACCGGTTCGGTGGGAAAAACTTCGGCTAAGGAAGCTATTTTTCTTGGTTTAGATGGAAAATTTAAAGTGCGTCGTAGTTTAAAAAACTATAATAATGAAATAGGCGTACCATTAACCATCATTGGGACGGAAAGTGGCAACAAAAATCCTTGGATTTGGCTTAAAATTTTTAGTCGGGCTGTATTTCTTTTAATTAAAAAAAATACCTCTTATCCGGAAATATTGATTTTGGAAATGGGAGCTGATAAACCTGGCGATATTAAATATTTAACTAAAATTGCGCCTTGTGATATTGGGGTTTTAACTGCTATTGGTCCAACGCATTTAGAAAATTTTAAAACCATGCGCCAAGTAACTGAGGAAAAGCAGATAATATTAAAACATCTGCGAGGCGAAGGACTGGCTGTCTTTAATTTTGATGATCCTTTGGTAATAGAAATGAAAGAGAGATTAAAGGTTAAAACAATTTCTTTCGGTTTTAATAAAGGTGCGGATTTACAAGCAGAACAATTAAGTCTTGTTCAGGAAATGGAGGACGGTCTCATGACTATTAAAGGTTTAACTTTTAAAGTTCGTTATGGTGGGGCTTTGGTGCCTTTTGTCTTAAATGAGACAATAGGGGATCAAGCCGTTTATGCTGTTTTGGCTGGCGTAGCCGTTTGTTTGTCACTGGGAATAAATTTATTGGAATTATCGGAAAAATTTAAAAAATATGTTTCGCCGCCTAGCCGCATGCGTTTAATTTCCGGTATCAAATATACTACTTTAATTGATGATAGTTACAATTCTTCACCTAAAGCCGCTCTAGTTTCTTTGGAGGCTTTGGCTCAACTCAAAATTGAGGATCATGGGCGCAAGATTGCAGTTTTGGGAGACATGCTAGAATTGGGTAGCTACACAGAAGAAGGTCATCGTTTAGTGGGTCGTAAAGTGGCGGAAAGTAATGTGGATTTTTTGGTAACAGTTGGAGAAAGAGCCAAGGATATTGCCGAAGAAGCAGCCAAATTAGGCATGAGCGACAATAAAATTGCTAAGTTTAATAAAAGTGAAGAAGCGGGTTTGTTTTTGCAAGAAAAATTGCAAATCGGCGATGTTGTCTTGATTAAAGGATCCCAAGGTGTTAGGATGGAAAAAATTACAGTAGAACTAATGTCCGAACCAACACAAGCAGAAAATTTAGTTTGTCGTCAGGATAAAAGTTGGCAGAAGCAGTAATATATTTAATGGCCTCATCGTCTAGCCTGGTCTAGGACGTTTCCCTCTCACGGAAAAAACACCGGTTCAAATCCGGTTGGGGCTACCACGATTAAACAATCTTCAATTAAAAATAGATCCTTTATTGGGGTTTATTTTTAAAATACAAATACTTGACAGCATTTTTTTTATACGGTACACTTTTTTTGGAAAAAAGGCTTTAGGTTAAGCCTTTTTAACTTTCAACTTTTGTTGGGAGGCATCTATGGTTCTTGGGCGAAGAAGCGTATCCGGCAGGTTGAGGCAAGATGGGCTCACCAAGGGAGCGAGGAGGGACAGCGATCCCCGTGTTTGCGTGATTACAAATAAGAGGCTTGGTAACCAAGAACCTCGAGTTCACATCACTCTTGGCGGTACTGCAGAGCATCTTTTTGCCGGAAAAGACACTTTTGTCAGTACCATTCGTAGCTTGGGAATTAGGGTGGATGATCTACCCGGGTTCCGTTGGGTGAAGGATGGTGGCGCCTTGGCTGGTGTTTTTAATGTGGCCAAGTTTATTGTAGCCGCAACGCAAGAGGAAGTGGTAAAGGTGGCCGGCGTCATTCGGCCACTTCAGCGACACTTTTTTGGTGCCACTGAAAGAAAGATTTTGAGAGAAAAGGCTCTTTAAGAAATTTGGTAATTCATTAGTGCGAAGCAATGTTCACCCGGGTTTTAACTGCCCGGGTTTTATTTTGTTTTTTTAGTGAAATGAGTTATTATTAATAAAGGTCTTTGGATAGGGCCAAATTTTTAATTAAGATAAATTTTGCGCTAATAAATTTCAAGATTAATTTTTATGCCGGCCAACACCGATTACAAATTTTTTGCCACTTCCGCTCAGGCCTGGGAAGGAATGTTAAAGGCTCTTGCCGAGGCCCGTCATTCCATTTATTGGGAAACTTATATTTTTGAAGCAGATGAAATTGGTCAAAAATTTATAAAAATTTTAAAAGAAAAAGCGCACGCCGGTCTAGAGGTTAAATTAATTTTAGATGGTTTCGGCAGTGCTAAAATTACTGAAGAAATTATCAAAGATTTGAAAGGGTCGGGGGTTGATGTTTTATATTTTAATCCAATTAAAATTTTTTCTTTTTGGCGCGGTCTTCGCCATTTTTTTGAACGCACTCATCGTAAATTTTTAATTATTGACCGCCGAATCGCTTTTATAGGCAGTGTTAATGTGCAGGATGTAATTGCCAATTGGCTGGATTTGCAAATCATGGTTGAAGGTCCCATTGTTAATCAGTTATTAAAGGCCTTTTCTCGGTCGTATTTAATTAGCGGTGGCGCCTTAGAAAAAATAAAACATCTTTTTTATTTGCCGATTATTAAAGAAAAAAAATGGCGGATTTTGTGGCATAAACCATTAAATAATTTTTCCATCATACGCAAGCAATATTTGAAGGCTATAAAAATGGCTCAGATTTCTTTAATTCTTGTTGTGCCTTATTTTTTGCCCGACCCGGGGTTTTTAAAAGCTCTGCGGGAGGCAAAAAAGAGGGGCGTGAACGTGCAAATTATTTTGCCTTGGGAAACGGATCATGTAATACTAACTTATGCCATGAGATCTTATTGGGTTTTATGGGCCAGTTTAGGATTTAAAATTTTTTTGGTTAAAAAAATGATTCACGCTAAAGCAATTTTGATTGACGATAAGTGGGCCATGGTTGGTTCTAGCAACGTGGATGCTCAAACTTTTTACAGAAATCACGAAATAAATTTAATCTTTACCGATAAAAAAATGATCATGAATCTAAAAAATATTTTTTTAGATTGGAAAAAGAAGTCGCGATTATTCAGACCCATTAAATGGAGTCAAAGATCATTCAGATCTCATTTGTGGGAATTTTTAGCTAAGTTATTGGAACCTTTTTTATAAATGGAAATCAAATAAATTATGAAAAAGGAAGACTTGTTTGATAAAAAGATGGAAGATGAATTGATTTTGGGGGCACCTTTGGCTGATAGGATGAGACCGAGAGACTTTATTGATTTTTTTGGCCAAGAAGAAATAGCGGGCGAGGAAAAAATTTTGCGTCGTTTGGTGGAGAAAGACGAGTATCCTTCTATGATTTTTTGGGGTCCGCCGGGTGTGGGAAAAACAACCCTGGCGCACTTGATCGCGGAAAAAACCAACTCCACTTTTATTTCTTTATCCGCAGTTTCCAGCGGTTTGCAGGATTTGCGTGAGGTAGTTAAAGCCGCGGAAGAGAGGCGCAAGATGCAAAATAAAAGAACTATTTTATTTATTGATGAAATACATCGTTGGAATAAGGCGCAACAAGATGCGCTTTTGCCTTATGTGGAAAAAGGAATTGTTACTCTAATTGGCGCTACTACGGAGAATCCTTCTTTTGAAGTAGTGGGAGCGCTTCTTTCCAGGTGTCGGGTTATTGTTTTGAAACGATTAAATGAAGATGCCATTAAGAATATTTTAAAAAGAGCGATTAAAAATAAAGAAAGAGGTTTGGGTAATATCAACCTTTCAATGGGGGAGAGCGCCTTAAATTTATTGGCCCAATTATCCGGTGGTGATGCCCGTGAGGCTTTGAATGGATTGGAGATAGCGGTTAAAGGAAAACTCAAAATTTCCTTAGGTGAAAAAACGCCCAAAATTAAAATAGAAGAAAAAGATGTAAAGGAGGCTTTGCAAAAAACCCATTTGGTTTTTGATAAAAAAGGTGAAGAATTTTACAATCTTATTTCCGCTCTGCATAAGTCTATGCGCGGAAGTGATGCAGATGCCGCCTTGTATTGGTTGGCGCGTATGATTGAGGGCGGAGCTGATCCGTTGTATGTTGCCCGTAGAATATTGCGTTTTAGTGCGGAAGATATCGGTGTGGCTGATTCGCGCGCCCTATTGGTGGCTAATGCGGCCTATGAGGCCTGTCATAAATTGGGATATCCAGAATGCAACGTCCATCTGGCTGAGGCCGTGGTTTATTGCTCTTTGGCTAAAAAGTCCAATGCCTTATATACAGCATATCTTTTAGCGGCGGAAGATGCTAAGGTAACATCGCATTTAGGCGTACCCTTGCATCTGCGCAACGCACCCACTAAACTAATGACTGATGTGGGATATGGCAAAGGTTATAAATATAATCCGGATTATGAAGGAGTGGTAGAGCAGGAATATTTTCCCCAAGAATTAAAAAATAAAAAATATTTAAGGAAATAGTATGAAAAGATTTTTACTTCATACTTGTTGCGCGCCTTGCAGCATTGCCGTTATTGATGAATTAAAAAATCAATTTGATTTGACTGTCTTTTTTTATAATCCTAATATTTATCCGGAAGAAGAATATTTAAAACGCAAAAAAGAAGTTGTAAAGATTTGTGAGGAATGGAGTGTGCCGATGGTGGATATGGATTTTGAGCCTAAAAAATGGCATGGCTATATAAAAGGATTAGAAAAAGAAAAGGAAGGTGATTTGCGTTGCGTTAAATGTTTACAATTGCGTCTTGATAAGACAGCACATTACGCCAAAAAAAATAATTTTAATTTTTTTTCCACCAGTTTGTCCAGCGGACGCAATAAATCCGCCAAAATTATTAATTCCCTTGGCGAAGCTCTAAGTGTTTTTTATGGAATTAAGTATTTTGCAGAAGATTGGAAAACCGGCGGTCGACAGGAAAAAGGAAGGCAGATGGTAAAAGATAGGGGAATTTATCGTCAAAATTATTGCGGGTGTATTTATTCTTTGCCCAAAGCATCCGCGACGAAAAATCCTGAAAATTTTGATGGAAATTAAAAAGCGGCAGTTTGTTGAAAAACTACCGCTTGGTTTGTTGGCCCTTAGGGGCTTTTTTGTTATCTCATGTCACGAATTCTGCGATCCCAGTGGTGGAAATAAATGATCTGGGCCAGATCTTTAACCAATGGAGCCACTACCAGTTTGCCATTTGTCAAAAGTTCAGCCAATTCCGGACGCCCTTCTGGAGGAATAGTGCCGGTTATGTAGGTGCAATCAATAGGGCAATCGGCTCTGCTAAGAAATTGAGGAGCATTTTCCGAGAGTACCCCATGGATGACCACGGCCCAGTACTCTTTTGTTCCAAAATTCGCTTTGACGGCAACGGCCGTATCGCCGTTGGTTTTAGCCGTGGCAATTTCGTCGTCAAGACCAATAACCAAAGCTCCTTGCAAGGCATCTATATCTCCGGAAAGCCCAAGAAGCTGGGAACTGTGACTGTCTGTGCGGCGTTTTTGACCAATAACCAAAGGCAGGATTTCACCCGTTTCTTCGGAAACTTGCTTTATAACTCCGGCGTAACGTTTTTGCGCCCCGTCGTCAGGCAGAAGGATACAAATTCTGCCGCGGTAGCCTTTAACGATAGCATCATCAAGCGCGCGTTTGAGTACGCGTCTTGCCATGGAAACCTCGGTGATGCGGCCCAGCTTGCCGGCCATGACCACTTGTGGAGAATGTAGATCCATCGCGATAATGCGGTCTAACCGTCCGTCCGCGGCTGTCTGCATCAGATCCACAATGAGCCTAGGAAGAGCCAGTTCCATAGAACCTTCATCTTTGTCTGAACGGGATAAAGGGAAATAGCCGGTTATGACAGTGATTCTGCCAGCCCGGCGGCCGGCAAGGTACCCAAGAATCAGAAGCAACTGAATGATCATTTGATAAGTTCCCGGGCCACTGGTCAAAACCACACAATCGTGGCCGCCAATGTGTTCTTTGCCCAGGCGCACAAATGGTTCTTGGTTGCTACGAAGTCCAAATTCCGGAACGGCAATATCCACGGTTGTCGGAGGGTCAGTTTCTTTGTGGTTGCGATGTTCAATCGCTTCTTTGAGTTGATTGGCTAAGTCAACAAAACCAGGCAGGGGAACTAAAGTTAAGCCGCCGTGTCCGTTGTATGTTTCCATAATCTTCTCCTAAAAATGGGAAAGAACGATTGTTGCCTACTTAGGCGTGAACTACTCAAAATTTAACATTAAAGTAAAAATTGGTCAATGTTGACAATTTTAGACTTTTGTGTTAAGTTAAAAATATTCAGCGGCTAAGGTTAGCCCTTGAAGGTTCCTTAACTTTTAAAGGAGTTGGAGTTATGAGCAAACGTTGCCTCATTCCTTTTTCGGAACACAATACCTCTTTGGAACAAGTCCAGTTGGCTTTGTTCTGTGATGGGCAAAACTCTGCTCAATCCGTTGTACGTTTTTTGGTCAAGGGTCAGCCCTTCTTGAAGGGTCAGGATGAGGCTATTCTTAGGTTCGTCGTTTTGGATGTCAGACGTGAAGGCGGCCACAAGTTCAAGATCCGTGGCTTTGTGAGTGATCCTACCAATGTAGCACCCAATGATCCTCGGTTGGGTCTTTACAAAGCCGTAGTAACTTTTGATTTCCGCATCGGATCCGGGTCAATATGGATTGGCGAGCCGCTTTTGAAAAAGGGGCTGTGCGATTGCTAAAAAAGACAGCTGGGAGGTGAAAATGGAAATTGAATTCAGGGTTATCTTTCATCGAAGAAATCCCCTTTTTGCCGATTTGGCCAACGCCTTGTCTGTTCTGGGAAGGCCTCAGGATTTGTTTTTGGCCGTGGATCGCAGTCCTTTTCGGTCTTTAAAGAAGCCTTACAGGTTATCTCGTAGTCGCAGTGTAAGATTGCGGTTGGAAGAAGTGGCAATAGTACCCACTGCAAAAGGACTGCTCCCCGGCGGGTTTCAGAATCTTGTTTTAAGGGGCATGCTTTTTCCCTCGGGTGATGGGGTGGGGGTACACGGCTCGGTTGTTTATAATCCTGGCACAAGGACGGGTCTGGCGACCTTGTAATTTTAAACCGATATTCTACCGCATTGTTTAACGCAGTGCGGTTTTTTAATCTTTAGTGAAACTCTTGACAGGGGATTAAAGTGGGGATATAATGTCATTAGCACTCAAAATAGATGAGTGCTAACCACGGAATATGATTTCCAGAAAAGAGAAGTTATTAAAACGTATTGTAGAAGACTATTTAAAAACAGCCGAACCGGTTGGTTCTTTAAAATTGGCTATCAGTTTAAAAACTTCCTCAGCTACTATTAGAAATGAAATGATGGAAATAGAAGAAAATGGTTTGATTTTTCAACCGCATACTTCCGCTGGCAGAATTCCTACAGAAAAGGGCTATGAATTTTATATCCAAAAATTTGTTATAGAAAAATCAAATGAGGCCTTAGAAAAGAAATTAAAACATCTAATTAATAATTTTGAAGCACAAGACAGGATCAAATTTTTGGCCAAAGCTTCTGCGGAAATAACCGGTGAGGCCATAATTGTAGCTTTTAATCAAAATCAACTTTATTATACCGGCCTTTCTAATTTATTTGGTAAGCCCGAATTTAGTGCTCATGCGATGGTGACGACAATTTCGGAAGTTTTAGATCACTGTGAAGAAATGATGCCTAAAGTTATGGAAAAAATTTTTCAAAATCAAAAAATTTTGTTAGGATTGAATAATCCTTTTGATAAAAATTGCAGTTTTGTGGGTACTGTTTTACCCGGACATGAAGACGGAATTTTTGGCATTTTAGGGCCTATGCGTATGGATTATCAAAAAAATTTAAATTTAATAAATAGCATTAAAAAAATTTTAGCTTAAAATTATGTCGGATGAACCACAAAAAAAACAAGATGATGGTATGGAAGAAGAAAAAAAAGAAATTCAATCAGCATCGGGAAAAACTATAGAAGAAATGGCAGGTGAGCACTTTAATAATTGGAAACGCGCTTTGGCTGATTATGATAATTTAAAAAAAGAAGTGGCGCGAGAAAAAACAGAAATGGGGCAATTTGCCAAAGGATTAGCCGCTATGAGTTTTTTAGAAGTGTATGATAATTTTAAAAAAGCACTGCAACACCAACCAAAATTAGAAGAAAAAGAAGCGGATGTAAAAAATTGGGTTTTAGGTTTGAGCTTTATTAAAAAACAGTTTGCTGAAACTTTAAAAGAATTGGGTATAGAAGAAATTAAAACGGTGGGGGAGAAGTTTGATCCAAAATTACATGAGGCGATTGGGGAAGAAGAAGGAGAGAAAACGGGTGTAATTGTGAAAGAAATTGAGGGTGGGTATACAGCCGGTGGAAAAATATTAAAAGCGGCAAAAGTGATTGTTAGCAAATAAGCGCTACTGCGCTTGTGCATTGCGTCGCTCGGATGCAATGCAAACGAGCTTGCTCTGCATCCTCGCTAGCAATTATAAAATTTTAACCCCTTTTGGGGAGAAAGGAGAAAAATATGTCTCTCATAAAATGGTCTCCGTTTCTCATGCCCTCTTGGGCTGATGAAATGGATAAAATGTTTGAAGGCGGACCCCTTATGGCCGAAGGCGCCAAAGGTTTTACTCCGGCCATTGATGTTTATGAAACCAAGGATAGCGTGGTGGTGGAAACTCCTCTCGCGGGAGTTGAACCCAAAGACGTGGAAGTTTCTGTGCAAAATGGAATTTTAACTGTCAAAGGCGAGATGAAAAAAGAATCAGAAGTGGATGAAAAAAATTATTATAGAAAAGAAGTGCGGGCCGGTTCTTTTTATCGCCAAGTAGCTTTGCCTGCCAAGGTGGTAGAAGACAAAGCTAATGCCGAATTTGAAAATGGCATGCTCAAAATTGTGGTGCCTAAGTCGCCGGAAGTGAAAGCCAAGACAGTGAAAGTGGCGGTGAAGAAAAAATAAGCGTTTTCCTGATTAAGAATTATTGGTTAAGTTCTTTAATAAAAAAAAGCCAGAGTTGCTCTGGCGTCTGGGGGTGAAAAAAGCTGTTAAATTTAGATAATCTCGGGTTCGGACGGAATCTTCTGAAAGCCTATGATGATGGAGCCGATGAAAAAGATACCACTGATGATCTCCAAGGTCAGCCATAGAATGTAAAAGATTCCTTCGGGATTGGTTGAGAGGACCGCTCCGCAAAGAACCATTACATGTATGGCCACTAGGAAAGCAATGACATAGGGGGTAGCCTCTCCGAAAATCGAATGTTTGGCCACCTGCTGTTGCTCCAAGATTCACCTCAATTTAGGTTGAATAAATTATAGCACATTTTGGCCTTTTTGTCAAGAGGTTTTAATTTAATTTAAGTTTAATTTACATATTTATTAATTTTTTCTTATGTCTAAAGTATTAGGTATTGATTTGGGGACAACATTTTCTTGCATGGCTGTGGTGGAAGGCGGTCAGCCCAAGGTTTTAGAAAATAAAGAAGGCGCTCGCACTACACCTTCTATTGTAGCGATTACCAAAACAGGTGAACGCCATGTGGGTCTCTTGGCTAAACGTCAATCTGTCACTAACCCGGAAAACACTTTATATTCCATCAAACGTTTAATCGGTCGCCGCTTTGATGATGCGGAAGTTCAAAGAGATTTGAAAAATATGCCGTTTAAAATTATTAAAGCCGGCGATGGTGTTAAAGTTGTAATGGGCAACAAAGAATTTGCGCCCCAAGAAATTTCCGCCTTGGTTTTGCAAAAATTAAAAACTGATGCCGAAGAAAAATTGGGAGAGAAGATTACCGATGCGGTTATTACTGTGCCGGCCTACTTTGATGATTCAGAGCGCCAAGCCACTAAAGACGCCGGTGTAATTGCCGGTTTGAATGTTCTGCGAATTATCAACGAACCGACTGCCGCGGCTTTGGCATATGGTTTTGATAAAAAGAAAAATCAAAAAATCGCTGTCTATGATTTGGGCGGCGGTACTTTTGATATCTCCATTTTGGAAATTGCGGAAGATACCGTTCAGGTTTTATCCACCAATGGTGATACGCATTTGGGCGGTGATGATTTTGATCAAGTAATCATGAATTGGATTTTAACAGAGTTTAAAAAAGATCAAGGCATTGATTTGGCTAAAGATCCCTTATCTTTGCAAAGAATTAAAGAAGCGGCGGAAAAAGCTAAAGTGGAATTATCTACGGCTCAAGAAACAGAAATCAATCAGCCTTTTATCACTTCTGATGCGGCCGGTCCAAAACACCTGGTAAAGAAATTGACTCGTTCAAAATTAGAAGAATTGGTCGGCGAATTGGTGGCCAAAACAATTACTCCGGTGAAAAATGCTTTAAAGGATGCCAAGATGGAAACTTCACAAATTGATGAAGTAGTAATGGTTGGCGGTATGACCAGAATGCCGCTGGTTTATCAAACAGTGGAGAAATTTTTTGGCAAGAAGCCCAATATTTCCGTGAACCCTGATGAAGTGGTGGCTGTAGGCGCGGCTGTGCAAGGCGCAATTTTGAAAGGTGAAGTTAAAGATGTTTTGCTTTTGGATGTCACTCCTTTGTCACTTGGACTAGAAACTTTGGGTGGTGTGATGACCGCGTTAATAACACGCAACACTACTATCCCGACATCTAAATCTCAAGTTTTTTCCACTGCGGCTGACTCTCAAACCTCGGTGGAGATTCATGTTTTGCAAGGCGAACGTCCCATGGTTACTGACAACAAATCATTAGGTAGATTTATTTTATCCGGTATTCCTCCGGCTCCTCGCGGCGTGCCACAGGTGGAAGTTAAATTTGATATTGATGCCAACGGCATTTTAAATGTTAAAGCCACGGACAAGGCCACTGGCAAAGAACAACAAATTACTATTACCGCTTCTTCGGGTTTATCCAAAGATGAAGTGGAAAAGATGAAAAAAGAAGCGGAAATGCATGCTGATGAGGATAAGAAAAAACAAGAATTGATTGAGACTAAAAATATCGCTGATACCATGGTTTATACCACGGAGAAAATGTTGCGCGATGCCGGTGATAAAGTGAAAGCCGAGGATAAAAAAGCCATTGAAGAAAAGATTGAGGCCTTGAAAAAAATTAAAGATGGTGAAGATATTGAAGCAATAAAGAAGGCCGCTGATGATTTATCTGGGCTCGCGCAAAAGGTTGGCGCGGAAATGTATAAGGCCGGAGAACAGCCGGGTACGGCACAGGGGGCCACTCCGGGTGCAGAAGGTGGTACAAATGGCGAGGGCGGCGATAAAAATCCGCCAGCTGGTGGACAAGGCCCGATTGAGGGTGAGGTGGTAGATGATAAGAAGTAAACATGTCCAAAGATTACTATAAAATTTTAGGTGTTAGTAAAGGTGCGAGCCAGGATGAAATCCGGGCGGCTTTTAGAAAAATGGCGCATCAGCATCATCCGGACAAGCAGGGTGGCAATGTGGAAAAATTTAAAGAAGCCAACGAAGCCTTTCAAGTTTTAAACGATCCGCAAAAACGTCAGCAGTATGATCAGTTTGGTGCAACTTTTGACAATGCCGGAGCCGGCGGACCTGGCGGATATGGTCAAGGTTTTGGCGGTGCAGGTGATTTTGACTTTTCTGGGTTTGGTGGCGGTTCTGGCGGGCAGGGTTTTGATTTTGGTGATCTGGGAGACATTTTTGGCGGTTTTGGTGATATTTTTGGCGGCGGGGGAAGCGGAAGAAGTGCCGGAGGACGTCGAGGCGCCAGAGGACAAGATATCCAAGTTGATATTCAAATTGATCTAAAAGAGACGGCCTTTGGCACAGAAAAAACTTTTAAATTGTATAAAAATACTGCGTGCGATGTTTGCAGTGGGAGTGGGGTAGAGTCCGGTAGTAAAATGCATAAATGCAAAGATTGCGGCGGTAAAGGACAGGTGCAACAAGTTCAACGTACAGTTTTTGGCGCGTTCCAGAGTGTAGTGCAGTGCCCTGTTTGCGAAGGCGCGGGAGAAATTCCAGAAAAAAAATGTAAACAGTGCAGTGGCCGCGGTATTATTAAAAAACAAGAGGAGATTACTGTCAAAATTCCAGCGGGTATTGATGATGGCGAATCTATTCGCCTGGCTTCGCACGGAGAAGCCGGTCATAAAGGTAGCCGGGCAGGGGATTTGTATTTGCGCGTGCGGGTAAAGAAGGACTTACGTTTTCATCGTGAAGGTTTTGATATCTACATCAAGAAAAATATTTCTTTTACCGAGGCAGCCTTGGGGGCTACAGTAGAAGTGGAAAGTTTGGATGGTTTATTAAAAGTCGTTATTCCTGAGGGCGTACAATCAGGCCAGCTTATTAGATTAAAAAGTAAGGGGATTACTCATTTGCGTGATTTTAGCCGCGGCGATTTATATGTAGAGGTAATAGTGGTGACTCCCGCAAAATTAAGCCGTAGACAGAAGGATTTGTTAAGGGATTTGGAAAAAGAATGATTTTAAAGATAAAAAGCTCTGGTTTTGGACCAGTGTTTTTTGTTTTTAGCTAAAATTAGTATAAAAAATTAAGGTACCCATTGACAAAAATGTTAAAAAGTAGTAGAATATGAGGTTCTCAATGATCTTTGAAATTGTGTGAAAACGATAACAAGGAGGGTTTCATGGAATTCTTGTTTTTGGCTTCCAAGGTGTTGTTCTGGGGCCTGATGGCAACGGTACTCGCCTGCATCGAGATTGAGGTGGAAGGCAAATACGGCTGGGCGGAGAAGCTGCCCACCTGGTACCGGACGCGTGGTTTTGCCGCGGACCTCTACGGTAAGTTCATGAACGGTAAGCCGCTCACGGGCTACCACAGCTTCATGTTTTTCTTTCCGCTTTTTATCTTCCATGCTCAGTTTTTCATGGGTATGGCGTGGAGCATCACCGGCGAGTTCATGGCCTGGTCCATGTACTTTGTCTGGTGCGTGATGTGGGATTTTCACTGGTTCGTGCTGAATCCGTTTTACGCGGGCAAGTTCAGCAAGAAGCAGGTGTGGTGGCACTATAAAAGCGAGTGGATTTTTGGCTTGTTCCCTGTTGATTATTGCATTGGTATTATCTTTTCTCTAGGGTTGGCCGTAATAGCTTCCTGTATTATGGGGAATAAGGAAATATTTACCAACCATGTGGAACTCCTCGCGGGTTTCGGCATTTATACCTTCATACTCTGGCTCTTGGCGCCGTTCTACTACACTTGGTACCGTAAGATGCGCCAGCAGGACGATCGTGGCGATGCCGGCATCTTTCACACATAACAAGGAGGATTAGAACTTTACCCCGTGCGTTTGCTTATACCTAATGGAAGCGGGCGCCCGGGGCTTTTTTTTGATATAATTATAAATAGACCAATCTTTTTGCGGTTAAATCACGTTTTCAATTTCAAAATCAATAACAAAGACTATGTCTTTTTTATCCAGTGCCCTGGCTAGAATAATAGCGCTAGGATTTAGCGCGGATTTGATTTTGTTTTTTGTTATATTTTTATCCGGGTTTGTCTATACAGCTTTTTTGGGCCGGCGCCGCGTTTTGCTGTATCTAACTTCTGTCTATGTTGCTTTGGCGGTTTTGGCCTATGCGCCATTTTTGGGCCGCATCCCGGAGGTAATAAGTTCCACCAGCAAAATAATTTATTTTATCGTCGCTTTTTTAATTTTGTTTTTTATTTTGTCCCGCGGTGTTTTAGGTCAAGTGTTTAAACGCGGTGGTTACATCTCCGGCTGGTGGCAAGTATTGTTTTTATCTTTTTTTCAGTTGGCTTTAATTGTCAGTATTGTTTTTTCTTTTTTACCCGGCGCCTCTTTAAATATTTTTTCTCTCTTCACCAGAATAATTTTTTTAGATCCTTGGGGTCGTTTTATTTTACTGATCATTCCTATTATTTTAATGGCGGCTTTGGCGCGTAAGGATGATAAAGATTAAAAAATGTGTTAAAATGAAATTAAGCTAAACAAATCAATTTAAAAAGTTTATATTCAATCCTCGCAAATGGGGGAGATGGTGGGGAAGTCGAGCGAGGAAATAATTTAATTTAATCAAATTAAAAATTTATGAAAAAAATAATAACCTCTTTATTCGTTTTCATTTTTGCTTTAGTTTTAGTCTTCCCTGTTTTGGCAGAAGACAATTCTTATAATACCACTTCTTCTAACATCGCTTCTCCTCTTGTTGCCTCTAATTCCGTCACCAAAGCCTACAAAGCCAGGGAAGTGGTTGTAACAGGTTCTTTAATAGCCATCTCCGGCAAAGATTTGACAGTTAAATTAACTCGCATTATCCCCACTACCGTTAAAAATTTTCCCGGCACTTATCCCGCCAAAGATTCTTCTGTAATTGTTCATGTGACAGATAAAACAAAAATTGTTAGAAAATATAATGGTAAAGCCGATTTTTCCGAGGTGGCTGTAGGTGACACTTTATCTGTGACCGGTACTCTTTCGGCTGATGGAACTATTAATGCTCGGTTGGTAAAAAATACTTCCATTGCCGTCACCTTTTTTGCTCGTAAGGGAGAAATAACCGCCATAGATACAAATGGATCAAATTTTACCATCGTCAATGATAAAAAAACTTTTAAAGTTTTTGTCACGATCAATACTAAATTTTACAAAGGCGGCAAGTTGGCGGCCTTGACCGATTTTTCCGTAGGTGATTTGGTCGGTGTACGAGGAGTGGTGAGGCAAAACGCTAATGAAATCACCGCCGATACTGTAACAATGGCAACTGATAAGTCCGATGTAGAAGCGAAAAAGCAAAAATTAATAGAACAAGAAAAAAATCGCTTGGAAAAGATGAAAGAAAAGTTAGAGAAAGAGATAGAAAAAATTAAAGAGCAGTTGGAAAAATTTAAATAAAATTTACCCCGCGCCGAGAAGGTGAGACAATGTGGCCCGCCGGTAGGTAAAATAAAAAGACCCCCGGAGTGCTTCGGGGGTTTTGGTTCACAAAGGAACAGGTTTGTTCCTGATTTGAGTCCAAGCGGCGTAGATATAATCAAAAGCTGTGGAGGCTGTGGCTACTGTGGCAATAAAGAGCAGAACCCAAGAAATATTTTCTATGGGCAGTTTAAGACCGCATTCTACTAAGAGATAGCCTAAAACGGTGGTGATTTGAGCAACCGCTTGAGGTATGGCTTTGATGTACTTACCACTGGATCTGGCGGCCATAACAATTCCGTAACTGGCGGCAAAGACGCGAGTGTAAGCCACAACAATGTCGCGGGAAAAAATTATCGCCGCCATCCACAAAGGCATCCAGCCCGAGGCCATAAAACCTAAGAAAAGTAAATAACGAGCCAGACTGTCTACCAAGGGATCAAAAAGTTTGCCAAAAGTGGTGATTTGGTTGGTATAGCGCGCCAGTTGGCCATCGGCAATATCCGTTGCTTCGCGTAAAACCAGAAGTGTTAGACAGATGCCTAGTCCGTCAATTCCTCCAATCTGCTGGGCTACTATCATGAAAGGAACAATAGTTAATCCAAATCCGGTTAAGTAATTAGGATTGATCTTATGCAACAATTCTCTCTCCCTCTTTAAAGATGAAATTATTTTAATTCTTTTTTGATTTTAAATCAACTTTTTAACCAGGTAGGTATTTTTTGGTTCGTAGCCTAATTTTTTATAATAACCCCTTACTCCCACACCGGAAATAACCGCCAATTTTTTAGCGTGTTTTTTTTGAGCAATTTTTTCCGCCTCAGCTACCAGCTGTTTGCCCAGTCCCGTGTGCTGACTGGCCCCCTTTTTTTGCCCTCCAATCTCTACCAGTTGTCCATAAGTGTGCAGTTCTCTAATAAAAGCGGGAAAAATTCCTTTTGGGTCAATTCTTAAACGACAAAAAGCATAGACTGCCTGGCGCTTGGCATCTTCAAAACTCAAAAAATATTCTGTTCCGCCGGAAGTGGAATATTTGTCTATGAATAATTTTAAAAGATTCTTCGGTCTGGCGCCTGGCACTGTGCTTGGAATAGTTTTTTGTTGGTGTCCAATTTCGCGGCACCTTAGACAAGAACAAGTTAATCCCTGCTCGCGCATTAGCCTTTGTATCGTCTCTCGCAGATTGGTTACTTTATTGCCAGCTGTAATTTCTGTGGCGGGAATATCTCTAATTAAGCGAGAAATACGACAGTAACGCGGAATGATCTCACTTTTAACTTTTATCAGCATTTCAATTAACTTTTTGTCAGGATAGGGTTTAAATAAGCCTTTTTTATGCCAGGAATAAAGTTCGGAATTTTTGACTACGGTACAGGGGTAAATTTTAATCATATCCGGTTTTAAATCAGGATCGGCAAAAACATCTTTGATCATTTTAAAATCTTTAGCCGGGGTAGATCCGGGAAGTTGCGGCATTAAATGAAAATCTATTTTAAAACCATAATAGCGTAAAAGTTGAGTGGCGCGTTTAGTTTCTTCAAGGGTGTGTCCGCGTTTAGTCATTTTTAAAATTTTATCATCAGTATGCTGGAGACCCAATTCTATTCTGGTGCAGCCCAGTAATCGCATTTGTTCGGCCGTTTCTTTGGTGATTAAGTCTGGGCGCGTTTCTAAAGTCAGGCCGACAATTCTGGAATCGGCTGTTTCATTTTTTTTCTGCGTTTTTAATAAATTTTTTTCAGTTGTCTTAGCTGGTTGTTTTTGGGTGCGACGAGGAAAATCATTACAAGATCTAAAACATTCCTTAATAAACCACATTTGGTAATTCCAAGGATAGCTGTTCCAACTGCCGCCTTTAACAATCAACTCTACTTTGTCTATGGGGTGACCATTGTCATAAAGCATCTTTAGGCGCGTTCTGACTTGATTATAAGGGTCAAAATTGTTAAGATAAGCTCGTTGGGCGGCCGGCTCATTTTTTAAATAACTTTTAGGCATGTCTTTTTCTAAGGGGCAGTAAACACATTGGCCCGGACAAGGCCAGGGTTTGGTTAAGACTGTAATTATTGTCACTCCGGAAAGAGTGCGTACGGCGCGTTTTTTAAGAATTTTTTCTAAAGCTTTATTAGGTTTGATTTGTTTCAATTTTAAAAGACCTCGATATCCTTTTAAAAGTTCGGCGGTGGTAGGGAAAGCGGCTAGATTTTTTCCGGCATAAAAACGCTTCCAAGAGTCAATTTTATTGTGCGTTAAATTTTTTTCCCGTAAAAGTTTTTTAATTAAAGGCGAATTCATGTTTATGGATTTAAGATCAGCTAAAAAAATTTTAAAAAAGGTTGAAAAAGATTACAATATAATTGCCAAGGAATGGAGCTTGACGCGTTCTCGTCCTAGAGCTTATCAAATTGCCATGACTAAGAGAATTAAAAAAGGTGATAAAGTTTTGGACTTAGGTTGCGGCAATGCTGTATTATATGAAATTTTAGCGGGAAAGTCAATTGATTATGTCGGTTTGGATGTCAGTTCCAAACTTTTAAATTTGGCCAAAAAAAATATTTCCTCAGTTAAAAAAAATGGAGAAAGAGCTCGTTTAATCAAAGGTGACATCGTAGATCTGCCTTTTTCCAAAAATCAATTTGATTGGGTTTTGTCTTTGGCGGTTTTACATCACATCCCTTCGCGGGAGTTACAAAAAAAATCGGCTGAAGAAATTTATAAAATTTTAAAACCAGGTGGCCGGATAGTAATTTCCGTTTGGAATTTACATACTGTTTACGCACGGGAAAAATTTAAATTGAATGATTTTAATTTATTGCGTCCCAGGGGCTGGGAGAAGAATGACTTTTTAACGCCCTGGAAGGCCACCCTTAAAAAAATTATTCAACGTTATATATATAGATTTAATAAAAAGGAATTGTATGATTTGTTTGCCAAAGCGGGATTTAAAAAAATTAAAGTGGGCTATGGTGATAAAAATGGTGAGTGGACTAAAAGTTTAAATAAAAGCTATAATATAATTTTGGAGGCTGAAAAATAATCATTGTGTCTTTCTTTTCCATTAAAAAAATTCATTTTGTAGGTATTGGCGGTCATGGCGTTTCTGCTTTGGCTCGTTTAGCTTGTGTCTTAAAAATGGAGGTTAGTGGCTCGGATTTAGAACGTACGGCCATAGTTGATGAAGTAGAAAAAGCCGGAGCCAAAATTTGGATCGGTCACGACAAGGATCATCTTGAGATTGGCGTAGAAATGGTGGTATATACTTCGGCCGCCAGAGAGAATGAAAATATAGAACTTTTGCAAGCACAAAAATTAAATATTCCCACCTTTAGTTATTTTGAAGCGCTTGGTTTGATTTCTCAAGAACGGGAAACCATTGCTGTTTCTGGAACCAATGGTAAAACCACTACCACTTTGATGTTGGGAAAAATTTTGGAAGAAGGTGGGTTAGATCCTTTAATAATTGCTGGTGGAAATATAGAAGGGGAGCATGGTGGTGGGTTTAGGTTTGGTAAGGGTCCCTTTGTGGTTGAAGCCTGCGAGGCTTACGGCAATTTTTTACATCTGCATCCTACCCATTTGATTATCACTAATATAGAAGAAGATCATTTGGATTATTATAAAGATTTGGAGGCTATTATTAAAGCGTTTAAGAAGGTGGTTGGGAATTTAAAGCCTGAAGGATATTTGTTAATTAATGGAGATGATGAAGGGGTTAAAAGATTGGAATCAAAATTAGGTGATAAATTAAAGATTAAAAAATTCGGATTAAATAAAGGATTGGATTTTATTGCCGAAGATGTTAATTCAACATCCGAATTTCAAACTTTCGTGATTCAGAGTAATTTATATAGAATTAGTATTCCCGGTTTGTTTAACGTTTATAACGCTTTAGCCGCAGTTTCCACGGCTTTAAGTTTAGGTGTTAAATCAAAGGCAATCCAACTGGCTTTGGAAAATTTTAAAAATTCTTGGCGCCGGTTTCAAATTTTAGGCAATTACAAAAAAGCTACAATTATAAGTGATTATGGTCATCATCCGGCGGGTGTGGTTGGCACAATTGAGGCGGCGAGGCAAAAGTATCCCGGTCAAAGAATCGTCACTGTCTTTCATCCACATCATAAATGGCGAACACGAATGTTGTTCAATGATTTCATTAAAGCCTTTTTACAATCCGACGTTGTGATTTTAAATGAAATCTGGTCAGCTCCTGGTCGCGAGCCGCGTGAAGATAATATTTCCTCCCAAGATTTAGTAATGGAGTTGAAAAAACGCGGCCAAACGGAAAGTTATTTTGGCGCAAATTTAGACAAGACTAAAGAAATTTTAGATACTCTTTTAAGACAGGGCGATGTTGTTTTAATGATGGGGGCGGGTTATATTTATAAATTGGCCGAAAAAATTACTAAGGACTCCCGGATTATTTAATTAAATCCTAAGAAAAAAGTTAAGATATTTTTCGTCTTGACTTTTTTTTGTAATCTGATAAGTTGTAAGCAACAACAATTGGTCTTTGCGGAGAGAAAAATGTCTAAAGATGTTATCTTTAGAGTTGGCCTGATTGCCCAAAAAAACGATCCTACTCGTGGGGTGAGGGAGGGATTTGTTTTTTCCGAAGTATATGTACAAAGTATTATCAGGCAGTATTTTCAAGGAGGTAACTGCGGTTTTTCAGGGAAAAGGCTGAATATTAACCTGGAATTTGGACAAACGTTTATCGGGTCGGAGGATGGAAGAGGTTTTTTTGAACCGTTTGTGAAAATCAGTTGGCATTGTGAGGATGGCATTTTACAAGAGGAATCGGATAGTTTCGCCAATTATATTAGGGCTACGTTAGGTCGGGAATAATTATTGACTCAACTTCCTTAAAAAGGAGCACTAACGCTCCTTTTTCTTTTTGATTTTTTATCATTTTACATATCTTGTTTTTACAGAAAAAATAGTGTAGCATATAAATATGCAGGACAGTCCAAAAATTAAAGAAAATATTTCTTTAGCTCAATTTACCACTTTTAAAATAGGCGGGCCGGCAAAATTTTTTACGGCCGTTTTTAACATTCAAGAATTAAAAGAGGCTGTGGCTTTTGGGGAGAAAAACAAACTTCCCATTTTCATTTTGGGTGGGGGCAGTAATTTGTTATTTCCCGATGCCGGTTGGCCAGGATTG